>CADCVT010000001.1 GCA_902806215.1 uncultured Solirubrobacteraceae bacterium
CGCTCGCGTGCCGCACGCTCGGCCTCGAGCGCGGCCGGGTCGGCCGCGGGGGGCGCCGGTGGCTGGCGGCGGACCGTCGCCGCCTCCGGGCGGGGGAGATCGAGCATCGACCGGCCGGCCTCGAGCGCGAAGGCGTTGCGGCGGTCGCCGACGAGGGCGGCGGGAGCGGAGTAGGCGGCGCGCCACAGCGGCGGATCGGGCCCCGCGAGCGGCGCCGCGTCGTCGGGGCCGGGCAGCGCGGCCAGCTTGTGGGTGCCCTTTCCGTCGTCGATGAAGAGAAGCGGCGGCGACAGGCGCTCGCGCTGGTTCGCCGCCAGCGGCCGGACAGGCGCAGCAGGGTGGTGTCCGGCGTGGCCGAGACGAGCTCGAACCGCTCGACCTCAAAGGCGGGCATACGGCGCGGCACTCTAGTTGCGGTTCCGGCTCCCTTCGTAGTCTGCTCGGCAGTGGACCTCACCGACCACCCCCACGCGCGCGCGGTCCTGCACGGCCCGCCGTCGCACGCGTACCTCTTCGAGGGGCCCGCCGGGAGCGGCAAGGAGGAGGTCGCGCGCGAGTACGCGGCGGAGCTGCTGGCCGAGGGATCGGCCGATCCCGAGGGCGCCGCGGCCCGCGTCCGGACCGGCGCGCACCCCGATCTGACCTGGGTGGCGCCGACCTCGAGCGCCGGCCTGCTCAGGGGCGACATCGACGAGCCGGTGGTCGCCGCGGCCGCCCGCACGCCGTTCGAGTCCGCCCGCCGCGTGTTCGTGATCGAGGACGCCGACGAGCTCAACGACCAGGCGGCCAACCGGATGCTCAAGACGCTCGAGGAGCCGCCCGAGTACGCGCATCTCATCCTGCTCACGAGCCGGCCGGGCAAGGTGCTCCCGACGATCGCCTCGCGCTGCCAGCACGTCCGCTTCGACGCGCCGTCGCCTGAGCGGATCGCCGAGCGCGTCGGGCGTCACGGGGTGGACCCTGCGACCGCGCAGGCGTGCGCGCGGCTTGGGCTCGGCGACGCCGACCGATCGCTGCGCCTCGCCCTGGGCGACGGGCCGGCGCTGCGCGCGTGCTCGGAGGCGCTCGCCCGCGCGTGCATCAGCGGCGCGCTTCAGAAGCGGCCGTGGCAGGAGGTCCTCAAGCGCGCGCGCGAGCAGGGCACGACCGCGGCCGAGGCCGTCGAGGCCCGCGCCGCCGAGGAGGTCGAGGTCGTCCCCAAGAAGGAGCGCAAGCGGGTCGAGCGCGAGTTCGGCGAGCGGGCCAAGCGCGCGCAGCGCCGGGCGATGCAGGGCGCGCTCGATCAGGGGCTCGAGCTGACCGGGCTGTGGCTGCGCGACGTCGCCTGCGTCATCGATCAGATGCCCGAGCTCGTGCTCAACACGGACCGCGCCGACGAGCTTCGGGCCGACGCCGACGAGGCGCCGTCGTCGAGCGCGCTGCGCGACGGCCAGCTCGTCGTCGAGGAGACCCGGCGCCGCCTCGATCTCAACGTCTCCGAGGAGCTCGCGCTCGAGCAGCTCGCCTCGCGCGTCGCCCGCGCCGTCGCCGGCCGCTAGTCCGCGATCGGCCCGAGCCGGGGCGCGTGGCCGTGCTGCTCGTGCCGCAGGAACCCGGCGAAGTGGCGGTGGCCGGGGCCGTGGAAGTCCGAGGAGCCGGTCATCAGCAGGCCGTCGCACGCCTCGACGAGCAGGTCGATCTGCTCCTTGGTGTGGGTGACGTAGAAGACCTCGACGCCGTCCATCCCGAGGTCCCGGAAGCGGCCGATCGTGTCGACGACCTCGGGGTCGGCCTCGATGTCCCAGAACGGGTGGGCCCACACCGCGACACCGCCTGCGCGGTGGATCAGGTCGACGGCCTCGGCGACACTCGGGAACGTGCGGCGCCGGTACGCGGGCGCGCCCGGGATGAGGTAGGCGACCAGCAGCGCGGAGAAGTCCTCGAGCCCCTCGGCGGCGATCCGCGCGGCGTTCGCGGGATGGTCGAACGCGGCCTGCGCGAGGTGGGGTCGGCCGATCGGCTTGCCCTGCTCGCTGCGCCGGCGCAGCGGCGCGTCGTCGATCTGCCACCCGAGCTCCTCGAGCGCCTGCTGCATCCGGTCGGCGCGGGCGCCGCGGTCGTCGCGGTACCGGGCGAGCTCGGCGAGCAGGTGCTCGTCGCGGTGGTCGACGCCGTAGCCGAGGATGTGGAGGTCCTCGAAGTCGTCCTGGACGCTCGAGATCTCGACCGCGGTGACGACGCGGATCCCGTTGCCCGCGGCCTCGAGCGCCTCGTCGACGCCGTCGACCGTGTCGTGGTCGGTCAGGGCGAGCAGCTCGACGCCGGCCGCCCGCGCCCGCGCGACGACCTCCGCGGCAGGCAGCTCGCCGTCGGAGTGGATGGAGTGGGACTGCAGGTCGAAGCGCACGGTCGGCTTTCTACCCTCCCCGGGCGATGAGCGCGGAGCGGCAGATCCTCACGGCACCCGATGCCATCGCCCGCGCGGCTGCCCCGATGGCGCCCGAGCCCGAGCAGCGCTGGATGCTCAAGCAGTCGCGCGACCTGCGGCGGTCGTTCGCCGACGAGGTCTTCGGGCGTCCGGACGAGGAGGAGCGCCAGCAGGTGTGGATGCTCCGTCAGCCGCGCGAGATCCGCGAGTCGTTCGCCCGCGAGGTGCTGATGAAGGCCGACGCCCCGGAGCGCGAGATGATCTGGATGCTCTTCCAGGACGACGCGGCGTGCCGCTCGTACGCCCGCTACGTCCTCGAGGGCATCGGTCAGACGCCGACGTAGGCGAAGCGCTCGTTGCGCTTGATCGGCCCGCCGTCGTCGCTCGTCAGCGGATGCGTCGCCTGCGCGGCCTCCATCGAGCCGGCCGACTGGAGCCGGCGGTCGTAGAGGCAGACGACGACCATGCCGGTCTCCGAGGTGCCCTGCGTGACGAGGTGCTCGAAGCGCCGCAGCTCCGGGGGCGTCATCACCTCGCACAGATCCATCCCGGACCCGCCCAGCACGTAGAGCGGGCGGGCCTCCGCGTCGGAGATCGCGCGGAAGCCGTCGACCGCGGCGTCGGGATCGAAGCCGGGGCAGTACAAAAGGTCGCTGTCGGTCCACTCCACGGCCCCGGCCTCGTGGGGCTCGAGCAGCGGCTCGATCGCCGCGCGGACGTCCGCGGGCGGGTGGGCGATCACCCGCGCCCCGGCGGCGAGGCCGGTACCGATCACGTGAGCGCAGATCTGCGCGACGTCGACGGGGTCGTCGAAGCCGAGGCAGCAGTGATCGCCGTCGGAGAGCTTGCGCGGCTCGTCGCGCGCCTCGTCGAACGAGTACGCGTGCTCGAGGGAACGATGTCGCGTCCCCCCGCACTGGTCGCACTGGATCGACCCGAAGCGCGAGGCGGAGTACGTCAGGTTGTTGCAGCGTGCACACTCGTACACCGGCATGCCGGCACGTCCCCTCTCCTCTTGAGGGTGAGGCTACACGTCGACGAGCGCGGAAGCGCCAAGGACCGCGAGGAACGCGTCGACGACCTGCGCGTCGAACTGCGTGTCCGCGCCCTTGCGCAACTCCTCCAGCGCGACGTCCTGCGGGAGCGCCTTGCGGTACGGGCGGTCGCTCGTCATCGCCTCGTACGCGTCGGCGACCGACAGGATCCGTGCCTCGAGCGTGATCTCCTCGTCGCTCAGGCCGCGCGGGTAGCCGCGACCGTCCGGCCGCTCGTGGTGGGCGAGGACCCACCCGGCGAGGTCGTGCAGGTTGGCGCTGGTCAGGATGCGCGCGCCGAGCTCGGGGTGCTTGCGCATCTCGTTCCACTCGTGGTCGTTCAGCGCGCCCGGCTTGCGGAGGATCTCGTCGGCGACGCCGATCTTGCCGAGGTCGTGGAGCAGGCCGGCGAGGCGGATGCGCTCGGTGCGCTCCTCGCCCAGCTCGAGCCGGCTCGCGATCTGCTCGCAGTACCGCCCGACGGTCGTGGAGTGCAGGGCGGTGCCGGAGTCACGCAGGTCGAGCGTCTCGGCCAGGACGAGCACGGCCGCGGTCTGCTCGACCGGCCGGCGCTCCTCGGGGTGCTCGAGCGAGGCGACCTCGTCGGAGTAGATGACGCTGCGGTCGCGCCCGAGCTGTTTGGCCAGGTAGAGCGCCTGGTCGGCCTTGTGGAGCAGGCCGTCGGGCGTCCGCTCGTGCTTGGGGAACGTCGCCACGCCGAACGAGACGGTGATGGACTGCACGTCGCGCGTGACGCGCCGGATGCGCTCGGCGAGCAGGAGGGCCCCGTGCTCGTCGGTGTCCGGGAGGACGAGCGCGAACTCCTCGCCGCCGATCCGTCCCATGTCGTCGGCGAGGCGCTTGGCCTGCAGCGCGATCCGCGCGAACGCCTTGAGCGTGTCGTCGCCGGCGCGGTGGCCGTGGCGGTCGTTGACGAGCTTGAAGTGGTCGATGTCGCCGACGATGACCGAGACCGGCAGGCCGCTGCGCTGGGCACGGGCGAGCTCGATCTGGAGGCGTTCCTCGAAGCCGCGGCGGTTGAGCAGCTCGGTCAGCGGGTCGGTGCGCGCCGCGTCGGCGAGGCGCTCGATGAGCCGCTCGGCCCGGTCGTTGAGCGCGCCGGCGAGCAGCCCCGCGGTCACCACCGTGCCCATCGTCAGCAGCCACCGGGCCTCCTGGTCGTCGGCGGGACCGCCCGCGGCGGCGAGCGCCCACGCGTACGCAACCGCGATGAGCGCGATGTGGCCGACGGCGTGGCGACGGGGGAGGAAGAAGTAGGCCTCGAAGCCGACCCAGACGTAGAAGAGCGCGTAGACGCTCGTCGAGTCTCGGTTCGTGACCACCCCGAGGGTGACGAGCACCGTGCCGAAGGCGAGGCTCGGCGACATGAGCCGGTCCGGGATACGCGGCCCCGCCGCAAGCATCGCGAGCCCCGCGGCGACGGCCGAGCCGCCGAGCACCACGACACCCGGGATCCACGCGTCCGGGCTGAGGGGGAAGGCCAGGCTCAGCAGCGCGAGCAGGCCGCCGGCGAGGAAAAGGCAGCCGAGCGAGCGCCACTTGACGCCGCGTTCGGGCATCCGCTCGAGCATGTCGTCGTAGAGCAGGGTCAGCCGGCGCCGCGACGAGCGCTTCTCGAGGAAGCGGGCAGGTGAGGAGCCGGGGGACACTCCAAACCCGGTATTCGGCCGTACCACCGGGCAGTTGAGCCGCGCCCGCCACCGCTACCATTCCCCGCCCAGTACCTCGCCGCCGTAGCTCAGCTGGTAGAGCACTTCACTCGTAATGAAGGGGTCAGCGGTTCGAATCCGCTCGGCGGCTCTCGCGAAGCCCCTGCACCGCGCGAGCGCCCGGACTTCGCCACACCGGCTGCAAGGTCGAAGGAAGCAGCACGGGTGCGAGTCGGCGGGCGACGCTGGGACGTCGTGCGGCACCGCCGCGGTCTCGACCTGATCGACGCGAGGGGCTTTGTCGGCCAGCTCCGCGAGCGCGAGGCGCCTAGCTTCCTCACGGTCCTGCGTGAAGACCGCGACGATCGCGCCGGAGGCGTAGGCGAGAACCCACAGTTGCATCGACGCGGCAGCTTACGCTCGTCGATGCCGGCTGCTTCTCCCACCGTTGGGACGTCCCAACTTGGGTTGGGATATCCCAACTTTTGTCCGGATGACGTCGTAGGGTGTGCGCCATCGACTTCCGCCGGCCACTCCGTGTTCTCACGTCCAGTCTCGATGGGGACGTCCTTGCCGCGCTCGCTGCGGGTGAGCATGAGGTCACCGGTCGCGAGTTGCACCGTCTCATCGGGCACGCATCGGAGGAAGGCGTGCGGCGCGCGGCGGAGCGGCTCGTCGCGCAGGGGATCGTCAGCCGACGCGTCGCCGGGCGAAGTCGCTTGTACTCGCTGAACCGTGAGCACCTCGCCGCCCAAGCGATTCAAGAGCTCGCGAACCTCAGGGAGCAGCTCATCGGCAGGCTCCGACAACTGCTGCCGACGTGGAAGCCGAAGCCGGTTGCTGCGGCGATGTTCGGGTCGGTCGCGCGCGGCACCGCCAGCGAGGCCAGCGACCTCGATCTCCTGATCGTTCGCCGCGATGATGTCGATCCTGACCTCGGCGCATGGCGCGACGCGATCGACGCGCTCACCCGGGACGTGACCGCCTGGACCGGCAACGAGGCCCGCATCCTCGAAGTCAGCGAGCGCGAGACGCTGTCCGCGGACGCGGAGCAAGTCGTCGTCACCGCGCTGAGAGAGGGCATCAACCTGCTGGGCGCGCAGGCTCTGCGCCGCCGGATGACGGTGTCGGCGCGATGAGGACGCGGAACTGCGCCGAGACGACGACCTCCGGTCGCTTGCGGAAGGCCGTGCAGTTCATGGAGCAGGCCGAGAACGTCCGAGATCTTGCGGACGACGACGCGGAGGTCGGCGACACCTTCGTATCGCTCTGCGTGCTTGCCGGCATCGAGGACCTCGCGAAGTCGTTGGGCGCGCTGCTGACGATCAAGACGAAGGCGGCCTACAGCGATCGGGCAGTGAGTGCGGAGGACCGCAAACGCGCGGAGCGCAGCGCGGCGCGGCTGGTCGAAGCTGCGCGCGACCGCGCGTGAGTCAGCCGCAGACGCCGGGGGTCCGTGGGGTCCCGCCCCTCGTCATGAAGGGGTCAGCGGTTCGAATCCGCTCGGCGGCTCGCCTTCGCGAGCGCGGAGTGGCCACCACCGCCGGCCGTACAGTGACGCCCGTGGACATGGTCTATGGGAAGCACTCGGTCCGTGCCGTGTTCCTCACGCGCCCGGGTGACGTCCGGCGCGTCGTGCTCGGCGGCAAGCCCGAGTACCACGAGGAGATCTCGAAGGTCGCTCGGGAGGCCGGCGTCGAGCCCGAGCTCGTCGCGTGGCCGGCGTTCCGTGACATCACCGGGCTCACCGACGACGACAAGCACCAGGGGACGGTCGTCTTCACCTCGCCGCGTCCGATCTACGGCGAGCACGACCTCGACCGACTCGCGGAGTCAAGGCGGGTCGTCGCGCTCGACCAGATCTCCGACCCGCAGAACCTCGGGGCGATCCTGCGCAGCGCGGCGTTCTTCGGCGTCGACGGAGTCCTGCTGCTCAAGAACCGGTCGGCGGAGATGACGCCGAAGGTCTCGCGGATCGCCGTCGGCGGCGCCGAGTTCGTCGACGTGTTCCGCGTGACGAACCTCGCGCGCAGCCTCGAGATCCTCCAGAAGTACGGCTTCTGGGTCTACGGGCTCGACGAGCGCGGCCAGCAGACGCTGCGCGAGACGGCGTTCGACGACAAGTCGGTGCTCGTGATCGGCGCCGAGGGCC
>CADCVT010000002.1 GCA_902806215.1 uncultured Solirubrobacteraceae bacterium
CTGTGGCTGGCAACGGCCATCGTGCACCACGCCAACCGGGTGCGGCCGAACCCGTCGGGCATCAAGGTCGGCGGCCACCAGGCGTCGAGCGCGTCGATGGTCTCGCTGATGACCGCGCTGTGGTTCGGCTCGCTGCGCGGGCCGGACCGCGTCAGCGTCAAGCCGCACGCCTCGCCGGTCCTGCACGCGATCAACTACCTGCTCGGCGAGCTCGACGCGTCGTACCTTCCGCGCCTGCGCGAGTTCGGCGGGCTGCAGTCCTACCCCTCGCGCACGAAGGACCCCGACCCGGTCGACTTCTCGACCGGCAGCGTCGGGATCGGCGCCACCGCGCCGATCTGGAGCGCGGTCGCCCACCGGTACGTCGCCGGGCACTTCGACGTCCCCGTCGGCGGCCGGCAGATCGCGCTGCTGGGCGACGCCGAGCTCGACGAGGGCGCGATCTGGGAGGCCGTCGCCGACCCGATGGTGCCGCAGCTCGGCGAGGTGCTGTGGGTCGTCGACCTCAACCGGCAGTCGCTCGACCGCGTCGTGCCGGACATCGCGGCGACCCGCCTGGCGGCGATGTTCGAGGCCGCGGGCTGGCACGTCGAGATGGTCAAGTACGGCCGGCGCCTGGGCGCGCACCCGGCGCTGCGCCAGCGCGTCGACGAGATGCCCAACGAGGAGTTCCAGCGCCTGCTGCGGGTGACCGAGCCCAAGGAGATGCGCACGCGGCTCGGCGTCGACGCCTCCGACGTGCCCGACGAGGAGCTGCGCGACGTCGTGCGCGACCTCGGGGGCCACGACCTCGGCGCGCTGCTCGACGCCTACGCCGCCTGCGACGCGGTCCGCGACCGCCCGTCGGTCATGTTCGCCTACACGATCAAGGGCTGGGGGCTGCCGACGGAGGGCCACCCGGCCAACCACTCGGCGCTGCTCAACGACAAGCAGTACGGGGAGCTCGCGGCGCGGCTGGGCGAGGACCCCGCGGACCCGTGGCGGCGCTTCGACGACGACAGCAGCGAAGGAGTCGTGATCCGCGACGCGGTCGGGAGACTCCAGAAGGCGGTCGAAGCCCCTTCTTCGTCGCCTGCTGTTCCGCTGACGCTCGGCAGGCCGCACTCAGGGACCGCCAGCACGCAGCAGACGCTCGGAAGACTCCTCGTCGACCTCAGCCACGACGCCCCCGACGTGGCGAAGCGCATCGTCACCGTCGCGCCCGACGTCGCCTCCTCGACGAACCTGGGCGGGTGGATCAACCGCGTCGGGATCTGGTCGCCCGGCGACCGCGTCGACTGGTTCGCCGACGACCCGGACACCCTGGTCAAGTGGCGCGAGTCCGACCACGGCCAGCACATCGAGCTCGGCATCGCGGAGGTCAACCTCGTCGGCCTGCTCTCAGAGCTCGGCGCGACGTGGAGCCGCGACGGTCAGCCGCTGCTGCCGATCGGCACGATCTACGACCCGTTCGTCACGCGCGCCCACGAGCCGTGGTCGTTCGGCATCTACGCCGGCGGCCAGTCGATCCTCGTGGGCACGCCGTCGGGCGTCACGCTCGGCCCCGAGGGCGGCGCGCACCAGTCGGTCGTCACGCCCTCGATCGGCATCGAGCAGCCCGGCTGCGTCTCGTGGGAGCCCGCGTTCGCGCAGGACCTCGAGTGGACGTTCCTGCGCGCGCTGTCGCAGCTCGGGCGTCCCGACGGGAGCGCCGCGTACTTCCGCCTGTCGACCCGTCCGGTCGAGCAGTCGCTGGCGAACCTCCCCGACGACCTCGAGGAGCGCCGCCGCGACGTGCTCGCCGGCGGCTACCGCCTGCGCGAGGGCTCGGCCGGCGTGACGATCGTCGTCGTCGGCGCGGTCGTGCCCGAGGCGCTGGCCGCCGCGGGCGAGCTCGACGCGAGCGTCGTGTGCCTCACCAGCCCCGACCTCGTCTTCCGCGCGCTGCTCGCGCGCCGCGGCCTGCGCGAGGGCGACGATGCGATCCTCGACCGGCTGTTCGCCGAGCCCCAGCCGCTCGTCACCCTGCTCGACGGCCACCCGCACTCGCTCGCGTTCCTCGCCGGGCTCCACGGCGTGCGGGTCACCTGCCTCGGCGTCACCGAGTTCGGCCAGTCCGGCGACATCTCAGAGCTCTACCGCTACCACGGCATCGACGCCGAGACCGTCGTCGGCGCCGCGCTCGACCTGCTCTAGCGCCGCTTCGCGCGACGGGCTTTGCGGGTCCGCTTCTTGCCCTTGCGCTTACCGGCCTTGCGCTTGGTGGCCTTGCGCGTCTCGGCCTTGGTCGCGGGCGCGCGCGCGGCCGGCGCCTTCGAGACGGCGGCCGGAGCCGGTGCGTTCGCGGCCGGCGGGGCCGGAGCGGTCGGCGGTGCGGCGGCCGGGACGACCGGAGCCGCCGGGCTCGCCATCTCGTCGATCTCGCGCAGCGCACCGCGCACATCGAGGTAGCCGGCGCCTGCCTCCCAGCTCGGGTACGGCTCACCCTTCCGGGGGGTCGGCCGGCATGCGCCGACGACCGAGCACGTGCCGCCCTTCGAGCAGCCTGCCGTCACCTCGCGCTCGAGCGTGCACTCGGCGACGACCCCCGCCGGAGCGGTCATCGGCGTCGCGCCGTCGACGAGCGCCCGCTTGACCTCGGCGGGCGTGAGCCTGCGCCCGAGCTTCGCCCGGGCCGCGCTCTGGAGCAGCGCGATCGTGCCGGTGACGTGCGGCGCCGCCATGCTCGTGCCGCTCTTGGACTCGTAGAGCACCTGCCGCGGGTCGGCGCCGAGCGCGCCGGCGAGGCCCGTCGCGATGATGCCGGTGCCCGGCGCGGTCAGCGTCGGCGTGAAGTCGAGGCGCACGCCGCCGACCGTCTGCGCGCGCGGATCCCCGCGAGAGGAGTACGGCGCGAGGTCCTGGTTCTCGAGCCCGGCGCCGTGCACCTGGTCGCCCGCGGCCACGCTGATGGTCCACGGCGCAGCGCCGTGCATGGAGATCGAGCACTTCCACCACATCCCGCTCTGGCAGTCCGAGGAGCCCTTCGGCTGGCCGGCCGCGGCCTCGCCCTCGCCGTCGTTCCCAGCGGAGAAGACCGGCGTGATCCCGGCGTCGGCGAGCATCTTCGTCGCCTGGTTGATCGGGTCGCTCGTCTCCCACCGGTCCGTGGTCGCCGACCACGAGTTGTTGACGGCGGTCACTCCGAGCTCCGGATGAGCGAGCAGGTAGTCGAACCCGGCCATGGCGTAGAACTCCTGGGCGCGGCCCGTCTGGGTGACCGAGAGCCCGACGAGCTCGGCCCCGGGGGCGACGCCGACGTGGGTGCCGTTGACCGTCCCCTCACCGGCGACGATGCCGGCGACGTGCGTGCCGTGCCCGTGCTGGTCTGTGTTGCACGGCAGGGAGCACTCCATGGCGACGGCGCCCACCGGGATGCCGAGGTCGTTCGGCCGCCCCCCGTTGCCGAGGTTGCCGGGGTCGAGCACGAAGTCGACGTTGCGCACGACGCGGCCGGTCAGGTCGGGGTGCAGCCCGTTGACGCCCGTGTCGAGGATCGCGACACGCTCGCCGCGCGCGTCGCCGGCCGCGGCACGCACGGGAGCGGCGGGGCCGCGGAAGATCAGCGGGACCGACTTGTCGAGGTGGAGGTTCAGCCGGTCGCGCAGGACGTGGTGGTGGAGGACCTGCGGAAGCCGGTGGGCCCGGCGCAGCCGCGCCTTCGTTCCGGTGACGGTCACCATGGGAAGGACCTCGAACCCGCGGACCTCGAGGCCGAGGCGACGCAGGCCCGCGACGAGGCGGCGGCCGTCGCGCTGGCCGGCGTCGGTCTGCGGCTTCTTCGCGTACTGGAGGATCTCCGTCTGGACCGGGGGGGCCGCGGCGGCGGGCGAGGCGAGGACGGCGGCGGCGAGGACGAGGACGACGAGCGCACGGACCATGATCGTCAGGCCTTCGCCTTCCCGCGCTTCGCGCTCGCCTTCCGCTTCTTGGGCCGCTTGGCCTTGCGCTGCTTGGCCTTCGCCGCGGGCTTGCGCGCGGCGGGCGCCTTCGGGGCCGCCGCCGGCGCGGAC
>CADCVT010000003.1 GCA_902806215.1 uncultured Solirubrobacteraceae bacterium
ATCTCGACGGGCGACGACGTCGAGCTGCTCATCAAAGGCGACGAGATCTTCCCGGTGTACCTCGAGACGATCCGGGGCGCCGAAAGGACGCTCAACGTCACGACGTACGCGTACTGGCGCGGCGAGATCGCCCGCGAGGTCGCCGAGGCGCTGTCCGAGCGCGCCGAGGCCGGCGTCGAGGTCAACGTCATCGTCGACGCGATGGGCGGCGTGCGGATGGAGCGCGACGTCCGCAGGCGGATGGTCGACGCCGGCGTGCGCGTCACGCGGTTCCGCCCGCCCAAGCCGTACGCGCTGCGGCGGCTGAACAACCGCACGCACCGCAAGCTCCTCATCGCCGACGGCAAGGTCGGGATGACCGGCGGCGTCGGCATCGCCGAGGAGTGGACGGGCAACGCCGAGGACCCCGACCACTGGCGCGACACGCACGCGCGGATCCGCGGACCGGTCGTCCGCGGGCTGCAGGGCGCGTTCGCCGAGAACTGGCTCGAGGCGACCGGCGAGGTCCTCGTCGGGCCGCATCACCTGCCCGAGCTCGAGCCGTGCGACAACGGCGGGCGCATGCAGGTCGTGCGCTCGAGCGCGACCGTCGGCGACACGGCGATGGAGGCGCTGTACTTCCTGGCGCTGGCTTCCGCGCGAACCCGCATCGATCTGACTGCGGCGTACTTCGCGCCGCGCCCGGCGTTCACCGCGGCGCTGTGCGACGCCGCCGGCCGCGGCGTCGAGGTCCGCGTCCTCGTCCCCGGGCCGCACATCGACAAGGAGTTCGTCCGCGTCGCCGGGCGAGCCAGCTACGACGAGCTCATCGGGTGCGGCGTGCGGATGTTCGAGTACCAGCCGACGATGCTCCACGCCAAGACGCTGTGCATCGACGGCGTGTGGTCCTCGGTCGGCAGCGTGAACTTCGACAGCCGCTCGTTCCAGCTCCATGACGAGGCGACCCTCTGCGTGCAGAGCACCGAGTTCGCCGACCGCCTCGACGCTCAGTTCGAGCGAGACCTCGAGCACAGCGACGAGATCGAGCCCGGCCGGTGGGACGACCGCCCGAACGCCCACCGAGCGCGCGAGCGAGCGATGCAGCTCTTCCGCCGCGAGCTCTAGTACCTGCCGCTGAGCAGGCTGCTCCAGGTCGCGACGGCGGCGGCCATGACGACCAGCGGGCTCCAGCCGAAGAGCACGAACGCGGCGAGCGAGAGCGCGAGGCCGGTCGTCAGGCCGGCGAGCATGGACGCGGTGCTGTCGGACGCGCGAAGGGTCGCGAGGGCGAACGCGATCGCGCCGACGACGCCGATCGCCCCGACCAGCAGCACCGCGGGCCGGCTACGTCAGGCCGAAGCCCACGCGCTGCTCGTCCTTCTCGACGCGGATCCACAGGACGTTCGGTAGGGACAACCTGAGGGTGCCGTCCTCGCCTTCGAGGACGTGCCATCCCTCCCCGCCGAGCGCCTGCGTGAACTTGTCGAGCTCGTCCTGCGCTACGCGCAGGGCGACGGGCGGGCTGGCCTGGAAGCCGATGGAGATGCGCTGATTTGCCATCTAGTGATCCTCTGCTGGCTGGACGAGCTCGGTGAGCACGGATCCTGACGCACCCGGGTGGAGAAACGCAACCCTGGAGTTGCGAATTCCCGTTCGGGGCGTCTCGTCGATGAGCCGCAGGCCGGCGTCCTTCAGCGTCTGCAGCGTCGATTCGATGTCGTCGGTCTGGTAGGCGACGTGGTGCAGCCCCGGGCCCTTCTTGGCCAGGAACTTGCCGACGGGCGTGTCGGGCCCGAGCGGCGCCAGCAGCTCGACGTGGTTCTCGCCGACGTCGAGCAGCACCGCCTCGACGCCCTGCTCGGTCACCGTCTCGCGGTGCACGAGCTTCATGCCGAAGGTGGTCTCGTAGAGGGCGATCGAGGCGTCGAGGTCCTCGACAGCCACGCCGATGTGGTCGATCCGCGCGAACATCGCGCGGCAGTCTAGGCGGTGGGAGGAGCCCCGGGGTCGGCGGCGGCGAGACGGAGCTCGGCCGCCGCACGCGGACGCGCGCGCTCGAGCTTCTTGACGTCGCCGAGGATGCGGTCGAGGTCGGAGCGGTCGAGGACCTCCTGCTCGAGCAGCGTCAGGGCGAGCTCGTCGAGCTTCGCGCGGTTCTCGGTGATGATCTCCTGGGCGACCCGCTCGGCCTCCCAGACGATCTCGCGCTGCTCCTCGTCGCGGATCTGCTTCGAGCGCTCGGACGCCATCTCGATGTCCATCCACGCGCGCTGGCCCGAGGCGGCGGGGCCCATCGCGTACTGGTTGATCATCGCGTTGGTGATCTCGGCGACCTTCTGCAGGTCGTTGGCCGCGCCGGTGGTCACCGCGCCGAAGACGGTCTGCTCGGCGACGCGGCCGCCCAGGCAGACGGTCATGTAGTCGATGAGGTCCTCGCGCGTCTTGAGGTACTGGTCCTCCTCGGGCAGCGACATCGCGAACCCGAGCGCGGTGCCGCGCGGGACGATCGAGACCTTGTGGACCTTGTCGACGCTCGGCAG
>CADCVT010000004.1 GCA_902806215.1 uncultured Solirubrobacteraceae bacterium
GCTGGTGGCGCTGGAGGCGATGGCGTCGGGCGTGCCGGTCATCGCCACCGCCACCGGCGGGTCGGCCGAGTACCTGGCGGCCGGAGTCAACGCGCTCGTCGTGGCGCCCGGCGATCCGGCGGCGCTGGCCGCCGCGGTGGTTCGCCTGGCCGGCGACCGGGCGCTGCGCGAGCGCCTGCGCGGGCACGGCCTGGCCACCGCCGCCCGTCACGACCGCGACGAGGCCTCCGCGGCGCTGGAGGCGCTGCTTCGCGAACTGGCCGGCGTGCGGGACCCGGAGGAGGAGGCGGAGATGGCGGCCGGCTCTCGCCGGTCGCCATCCGCAGAGCATCCGTGCCTTCGAAGGGCGTCCTCCGTTGCGCCCTGACAGCATCGGGCACCGGGCCCGAATGCGAAACCCCGCTGGACGGGAGTTCTAGCCCGCGACCGGGCTCAGGCGAATTCCTCCGCCGAGTGGGGACCGACGCAGGCCACCGCGAAGTCCTCGGAGATCCCACGGGCGACCCGCGCCACGTCGTCGTAGGTGGTCTCGTCGAGCTGCCGGATGGCGGCGTCCGGGTCGATCGGCTCGCCGTGGACGACCGCCTGCGTGGCGGCGTGGCGCGCGACCGCGTTCGTGTTCTCGAAGGCGAGGACGCGCCGGCCGGCGGTGTAGGAGCGCGCGCGCTCGACCTCCTCCTCGCGGGGGCCATCGGCGCGCAGCTCATCGACGATCTCGTTCATGCGCGCGTAGGCGTCCGGGCACTTGCCCGACTCCAGGCCGGCCGACAGCTGCAGGATGGGGACGTCGGCGTAGGCGTGCTCGACCGAGTAGACCGAGTAGGCGAGCCCGCGCTGCTCGCGGATCTCGTCGAACAGGCGCGAGCCCATCGAGCCGCCGAGCAGCGTCGAGTAGACCGACAGCGCGGCGCGCTCGCGCGGATCTCCGGCGTCGATCGACGGGCGATAGGACATGCGCAGGTGCGACTGGTTGGTGTCGCGCTCCTCGACCATGACGCGCGCCTCGATGTCGCCCGGCGCGGGCTCGTAGGCCTCGGGCGCCTCGAGCGCCGGGAAGCGGCCGAACGCCTCGTCGACCGCGCCGTTGGCCGGGACGTGATCGAGGTTGCCGACGATGAACGCGCCGCCGCGCTCGCCCGCCCAGCGGCGTGAGCGGAACGCGACGATCGCCTCGCGCGTGAACGACGCGATGTGCTCCTCGGGTCCGAGCACCTTGCGCCCGAGCGGGTGGTCGCCGAACGCCGCGACGTCGATGAGCTCCTCGGCGACCATCGACGGCTGGTCCTTGTAGCGCTGGATCTCCTGGATGACGACGCCGCGCTCGCGGTCGAGCTCGTCCTGGTCGATCTTCGGGCGCCCGACGAAGTCGGTGAGCAGGTCGACCGCCTCGACGGCCGCCTCGGCGCGGACGGTGATGTGGAACGCGACGAGGTCGTGCGACGTGTACGCGTTGAGCGAGCCGCCCATGCGCTCGGCCGTCTCGTTGACCTTGCGGTAGTCGTCGTACTTCTCGCCGCCCTTGAAGACGAGGTGCTCGAGGAAGTGGGCCATGCCGTTCTCCTCGGGGCGCTCGGTGCGGGCGCCGGCGTCGAAGGCGACGAGGACCGTGACGGCGCGGGTGCCGGGGAGGGCGACGCGGGTGAGCGGAAGGCCGTTGGGAAGCGTGGAGGTGGCGATGTCGGGCACGCCTCCGAGGATACGGGGGTGGTGCAAAACCCCTTGCAAGCGGCGGATTTCCGGGAGGTGCGTCCTAGTGTGCAGATCTGATGGCTCTGACCGCCGACCGTCCACGCACGTCCACGCCCGGGGCGATCGCCCCGCCGGTGATCGAGTTCCGCGACGTCTCCAAGACGTACGAGGGAGGCGACATCGGGCTCGACGGCGCGACGTTCTCGATCCCGCGCGGCTCGTTCGTCTTCCTCGTCGGCCACAGCGGCTCGGGCAAGTCGACGATCATGAAGCTGCTGCTCAAGGAGATCGACGCGACGAAGGGCACGATCCGCGTCGCCGGCCGCGACCTCGCGGACATCACCGACAAGCACGTGCCGTACTACCGGCGCAACATCGGCGCGGTCTTCCAGGACTACAAGCTGCTGCCGACCCGCACGGTGCACGACAACGTCGCCTACGCGCTGCAGGTCACCGGCGGCTCGCGCAAGGACATCCGCGCGAAGGTCCCCGACATCCTGCGCCTGACCGGCCTGTCGACCAAGCTCCACAACCTCCCCGACCAGCTGTCGGGCGGCGAGCAGCAGCGCGTCTCGGTGGCGCGCGCGTTCGTCAACCACCCGCCGCTGCTGCTGGCCGACGAGCCGACCGGCAACCTCGACCCCGAGACCTCGATCGGGATCATGCAGCTGCTCTACCGCATCAACCGCACGGGCACGACCGTCGTCGTCGCCACCCACGACCACCACATGGTCGACCGGATGAAGCGGCGCGTCATCGAGCTCGAGAACGGCCGGATCATCCGCGACGTGCCCGAGGGCATGTACAGCCGCCAGGTGGCCGAGACCACGACGGCGGAGTTCGGCGCCCTGCTGCGCGGCTCCGACTCCCTGTTCGACGACGCATGAGGATCGGGTTCTTCTTCCGCGAGGCGATGCGGTCGGTCAGCCGCAACGCCGTCCCGAGCTTCGCCGCGCTCGCGTCGGTGCTCGTCACCGTGCTCGTGCTCGGCGTGTTCATCCCGATCGTCCAGGCGACGACCGGCGCGGCCAACGAGGTGCGCGAGCGCGTCATCGTCGACGTCTACCTGAAGGCCGGCGCGGCCGACCAGGACGTCGAGCGCGTCCGCCGCACGCTCGCCGAGGACACGCCCTACGTCGGCACGGTCAAGTACGTCTCCAAGGAGGAGGCGTACGAGGCGGAGAAGCGCCGCAACCCGGAGGCCTACGAGCTGCTCGGGTCCAACCCGCTCCCCGACACGTTCCGCATCACGCCGGACGAGCCCGAGAACGTCGGGGCCCTGCGCGACGCGCTCGTTGCCGAGACGCCGAAGGGCGGGATCGCGCCGCTCGACCCGGCCGTCGACGAGGTGAAGAACCGGCGCGAGGACACGGACAAGATCCTGTCCGCCACGCGGGTGGTGAAGCTGACGACCGCGGTTCTCACCGGCCTCCTGATCATCGCGTCGATCCTGCTCGTGGCGAACACGATCCGACTGTCGCTGTTCGCGCGCCGTCGCGAGGTCGAGGTGATGAAGCTCGTCGGCGCGACGAACTGGTTCATCCGATGGCCGTTCATCATCGAGGGCGTGATCCTCGGCGCGATGGGCGGGGTGCTCGCCGTGCTCCTGCTGCTCGTCGGCAAGGTCGCGTTCATCGACCCGTTGGCCGCGGACTTCGCGCTGATCGCCGCGCCCGACACGATGGACTTCCGCATCCTGGGCGCGCTGCTGCTCGCCGCGAGCGTCACCGTCGCCGCGCTCGGGTCGGGGCTGTCGCTCCGTCGTTCGCTGAGAGTGTAGGGGGCTCCGCCCCCTCACAACCCCCGCTTTAGGAGTCCAGTGACCGGCGCTTAGGCGCCGCTCGTACTCTGGGCGGTTCCTCATGCGCGCCCCATTCGCAGCTCTCATCGTCGTCATCGCCGCCCTGTTCGGAGGAATCTGGCTGGGCGGCCACAGCGCCTCGCTGCCCGGGCCCCTGCAGGACTTCGCGCGCGACGACGACCTCGCCGTCGTCGACGCCTCGATCGAGCGCGTCCACGACGACTACTACCGCGGCATCAGCAAGAAGAAGCTCGCCGACGAGGCGATCCGCGGGATGGTCAAGGGGCTCGACGACCGGTTCTCGGCCTACTTCGACGCCGCCGAGTACAAGAAGTTCCGCGAGGTCACCGACGCTCGGTTCTCCGGCATCGGCGTCGGCGTGCAGCCGACCGAGCGCGGCCTGCGGATCGTCGAGGTCTACGACGACGCGCCCGCCGACAAGGCCGGGCTGCGCAAGGGCGACGTGATCATCTCCGCCGGCGGCAAGCGCCTGGCCGACGTGCCCGAGGAGTCCGCCACCAGCCTGATCAAGGGCCCCGAGGGCACGCGCGTCGCGCTCGTCGTCCTGCGCAAGGGTGAGCGGATCTCCAAGCGCGTCACCCGGGCCCAGGTGAACATCCCCGTCGTCGAGGCGGAGATCGAGAAGCGCGACGGCAAGCGCTACTCGCACGTGAGCCTCGGCCAGTTCAGCTCCGGCGCGCACGCCGAGGTCTACGCGGGGCTGCGCAAGGGCCTCGAGCAGGACGTGGACGGCATCGTGTTCGACCTGCGCGGCAACACGGGCGGCCTCGTGGAGGAGGCACGGCTCGTCGCCAGCGCGTTCCTCCCCGACGGCGAGATCGTCACGACCCGCGGGCGCTCGGTGAAGCCGCGCGTGTACCGCGCGACCGGCGACGCCGTCGCGCCGAAGACGCCGATGGTCGTGCTCGTCGACGAGGGATCGGCCTCGGCGAGCGAGATCGTCGCGGGCGCGCTGCAGGACCGCAAGCGGGCGAAGCTCGTGGGGACCCCGACGTTCGGCAAGGGCGTCTTCCAGCAGGTCATCCCGCTGGAGAACGGCGGCGCGCTGGACATGACCGTCGGGCAGTACTTCCTGCCCAGCGGGCGCAACATCGGTGGGCGCGGCGTCGCCCGCGGCAAGGGGCTCAAGCCCGACGTGCGCGTGCAGGACAAGCAGGCCACCGAGCGCGACGAGGCGCTCGAGCGCGCGATCTCCGTCCTGCAGTCGCAGTGAGCAAGCGGCGCCACGGGCGCCAGCCATCCGACGATCCCGGGCCTTCCGGCGTCGTGGTCTGCCGGTTGTCGCGGCGCGGGAAGTTCTGGAGCGCGGAGCCGTTCTTCAACCCCGGTCCGCGGTTCGTCATCGACCGCGACAAGCGGCTCAGCGAGGGAGGCCTCGTCCTGGTCCGCGGTCTCGGCCAGGGACGGGGGAAGGGCCGGATCCTGAAGTCGCTGGGCCGGCCCGACGTGGCCTCGGACGTGCTCGAGGCGCTCATGCTGGACCGCGGCCTGCGGCGGCGGTTCGACCCGGCGGTCGAGCGCGCCGCGCGGGAGGCGGAGCCCGTCGACGTGCCGCGCCGCGACCTGCGCGACCTCGTCACGTTCACCGTCGACCCGGCCTCGGCGAAGGACTTCGACGACGCGATCTCGTGCGAGGCGCTCGGCGACGGCGCGTGGCGGGTGTGGATCCACATCGCCGACGTCAGCGCCTACGTGCGGCCCGGCTCGCTCGTCGACCGCGAGGCCGCGCGGCGCGGGACGAGCGTCTACGTCCCCGGGCGCGTCGAGCCGATGCTGCCCGAGGCGCTGTCCAACGACGCCTGCTCGCTCGTGCCCTTCCAGGAGCGCGCGGCCGTCACGGTCGAGCTCGATTTCGCGGGCGCGGAGGTCAAGCGGGCGCAGTTCTATCGCTCGACGATCCGCTCCGACGCGCGGCTGGATTACGAGCAGGTCGACCGCGTGTTCGCCGGCGAGGAGGATGCGCTGCAGCCATGGGCGACGCCGCTGGATGCGGCGCGCGCGGTCGCTCGCGCC
>CADCVT010000005.1 GCA_902806215.1 uncultured Solirubrobacteraceae bacterium
TTCCGGCCGTGGCGCTCGACGTGGCGCCGCGCGAAGGCGGCCCGCTCCGGGTCGGCCTCGCACGTGATGAGCCTGCCGCCCGGCGGCAGCGCCCGCGCCATCGACAGCGCGCTGTAGCCCGAGTAGGCGCCGATCTCGACGACGAGGCTCGGCTGGGTCATCCAGACGAGGAACTCGAGCAGCCGCCCGACGACGGGCCCGGACAGCATCTGGAACGCCTCGAGCGACTGCTCGGTCTCGTCGCTCAGCCGCTGCAGGTAGGGCTCCTGCGGCGTCGAGTGCGCCTCCGCGTAGGCGTCGAAGCTCACGGCACGGGCGGAGCCGGCGGCTGCGCGCCGTTGTCGACGGCGCTCGACAGGCGCGTCGACAGGTTCGACAGCGCGCTCGTGACCTCGCTCGGGATGATGAAGATCTTGTTCGCCTCGCCCTGCGCGAGCTGCGGGAGCATCTGCAGGTACTGGTAGCTGAGGAGCTCCTGGTCGGGACGGCCGGCGTGGATCGAGGCGAAGACCGTCTCGATCGCCTGCGACTCGCCCTCCGCGCGCAGGATCGCCGCGGTCTTCGCGCCCTCGGCCTTGAGCACCGCGGACTGCTTCTCGCCCTCGGCGGTGAGGATCTGCGAGGCCTTGATGCCCTCGGCCTGGAGGATCGTCGCGCGACGGTCGCGCTCGGCGCGCATCTGCTTCTCCATCGCCTCCTGGATCGTCGCGGGCGGGTCGATCGACTTCAGCTCGACGCGGTTGACGCGGATTCCCCAGCGGCCCGTGGCCTCGTCGAGGACCGTGCGCAGCTGGGTGTTGATCTGGTCGCGGCTCGTCAGCGTCTCCTCGAGCGTGAGGCTGCCGATGACGTTGCGCAGCGTCGTGACGGTGAGCTGCTCGATCGCCTGCAGCGGGCTCGCGACCTCGTAGGTGACGCTGCGCGAGTCGGTGATCGTGAAGTAGAGGACCGTGTCGATGTTCACGGTCACGTTGTCCTTGGTGATCACCGACTGCGGGCGGAACGAGACGACCTGCTCGCGCAGGTCGATCAGCGGCTTGACCCGGTCGATGAACGGGATGACGATCGCCAGCCCGGGATCGAGCGTGCGGCTGTAGCGGCCGAGTCGCTCGACGACGCCCGCCTTGGCCTGCGGGATGATCTTGATGGTCTGCGACGCGAGGAACAGCGCGAAGAGCGCCAGCACGCCGATGACGATGAGACCGGCCATACGGGTCCTCCTTACTCGCTCACCAGGGCCGTGGCCCCGCGGATCTCCATGACCTGCACGCGTGCGCCCGGCTCGATGACCTCGTCGTCGAGGTAGGCCTTCGCCGACCACACCTCGCCGTCGAGCTTCACGCAGCCGCTGTCGGCGTCGACGCGTTCGACGACCGTCGCGCTCTTGCCGACCAGGGCCGCGGTCCCGGTCCGGAGCTGGGACGGCAGCCGCTGATGGCGCCGGACGAGGGGCCGCAGCCCGACGAACGTGGCGCCGCTGGCGACGAGGAACACGAGCCCCGAGACGAGCAGCGGCGCACCCGCCGCGCTCACGATCGCCGCGATGGCCGCCGCGATCGCGAACGGGCCGAGGAAGAAGCCCAGCGTGAGGATCTCCCCCACCGCGAAGAGCACCGAGACGATGACCCAGGCAACCCACTCGTCCATGAGGACCCAGCGTACCGGTCACCCCCGGCGGAGTGTCACGACTCGCACCACGTTCCTGCGGTTGCCCGCCGGATCGGTGACGACCAGTCGGAGCTTCGCCCGCTCGGGCGCCACCCGCCGTAGCCGCGTCAGTGTGCCGCGGGCGATCCGCAACCGCAGGCGCGAGGTGCCAGCACGGGTGCGCGAGGCCTTCCCCCTGCCGAGCACGACCGGAACGCGCAGGCGCCGCGCGCGCCTGCGGTCGAGGACGAGTTGGGCGGTGGCGGTGCAGGCCTCGTCACATCGGACGAGGGCGGTCGTCGATCTCCCGAGCCTCAGGAACCGGTTGAGGACGCTCCCGCGCGGCGCGCTCCGGTCGGGCGCGTTCGCGTCGGCGATCGTGATCGTGGAGCGGCGCAGCGGGCTGACGAACCGCGTGATCGTCGGCGCGGACAACCGCAGTTCGACGGTCTCGGACGGCTCGTCAAGCTTGTCCTTCTTGAGCGGGATCGTGATCAGCTTGCGCGCTTCGTTGTGTCCGAACTCGACCCGGGTCGGCACCTGCCAGATGTCCAGGCCGGGCGTGGCGGTCCCCGCCACCGTGAGGTCGACGGCCACGGGCCCGGGACGGTCTGACACGCGCGTGACCTCCACGACAGCCTTGCCGGCGTTCTCGAGCACGGTCGTCTCGGTGGCGGCGAACTCGGGATCGCCGTAGTCGACGATGAAGACATCGCCGCTGCGTGCCCCGTAGGGCTGGTCGATGCGGACCGCGAGCTTCTCGAGCGGCTCGGGCTCGTCGTCGTCGACGATCGTCAGCGCGAGGTTCGTGCTCATCTGCCCGGGCGCGAGCGTCACGGTGCCGGAGATCGGGGTGAAGTCCGCATCCGGCGTCGCGTCGCGGGCGTTCTTGCCGTCACCCGGGATGCTCGCGTACGAGAACGTGATCGGAGCGGCCGGATCGCCGACGCGCCGCAGCGGGATCGTCCAGCCGCCATCCCACTCCTGGGCGTAGCCGCGCGACGACCACCGGTCCAACACGACGTGCGGCGGCTCGACGATCGCGAGGTCGAGGACCGCTCGGCCGTCGCCGCCGCCGACGGGGCCGATCTCGGTCGTCCTGCCGTTGGTCAGGTCGAGCCGGCGCAGGACGCCGGCCAACGCCACATAGCCTGTTCCCTCGGCGATCTCGAAGGGCGCCCGCTCCCCGACCGCGACGTCGAGCTTGCCCACCTCGGTGAAGGTCCCGTCTCCCGCGCCGCGCATCAGCCGGTCGCCGGCCGTGTCGATCGCGTACTGGGTGGAGCCGCTGAACGCGAGCCCCACCAACTGCATGTCGGCCGGGCTGACCGCACCGCCGGTGGCGTTGTGCTCCTCGCCGAAAGCGCTGCCGATGATCATGCCCCAGCCTCGGCTCGTGATCGTGTGGCCGCTCCCGTCGGGACCCGTGGCATAGCCGGCACGCGAGTCGCCCATGAAAGTGCCACGGTCCCCGCTGAACCCGGTGCTGCGCTGGTCGCTGTGCGTGTTCCCGCTCGCGTCGAGCAGGACGAGGTCGCCCTCGAAGGACGTGATCCCGCGGATCTCGTTCCACTGCGCGGCCCATGGCAGATCGTCGGCCTTGAACGTCTGCGGAGCGTCGGCGGCGAACCGGACGACGTGCTCGTCCTCCGTGAGCGCGTAGAGGTCGGCGGCCTGGGCCGTCGCCGGGTCGGCGCACACCGCAGCGGCCGCGAGGAGGGCGAGGACGACGCGTGTCATGGTGCGGACGGTAGCGAGTGGTCAGCCCCGCGGCGTCATCACGGCGACCGGGACGCCGAGCCCGGCGTCGCGGCGGACGGTGACGATCCGCCGTCCCGGTTGGACCGCGTCCTTGGGCGTCCCGAACCGCTCGAGGTCCTCTCCGACGAACGTGATCCCCCAGAACCCTTCGCTCTCGGCCTGCACCACCTCGAGCAGACAGGGTCCGAGGACGAAGAACGCCTGCGGGGCCTTCGTGGGCCGGTGATCGAACCCCTCGGCGACAAGCTCGGCGACCTTGGCCTCGATATCGCGGGTGACGAGGACGACGTGGTCGATGGCGGTGATGCCGTTGGGGTGCTTCGGCCTCTGGTCGCCCGGCGTCCCCAGCTCCCACCCGTTGATGCCGGGCTCCCCGCCCTCGAAGATCAGCCGGACGCCACCGACGGGCGCATCGACGTCGAGTCCGAACCGCTCCCAAGGCTCGCTCGTCCCGCCGAGGCGGAGCGCGACGAGCTCAGGCCGAGAGGAGGGCACGCGCGAAGTCGTCGGCGTCGAACGGCCGCAGGTCCTCCAGCGACTCGCCGATCCCGATGAGCTTCACGGGGATGCCGAGCTCCGCGGCGATCGCCAGCGCGATGCCGCCCTTGGCCGTGCCGTCGAGCTTGGTCAGCACGATGCCGTCGACCTGGACCGCCTCGGCGAACATCTTGGCCTGGCGAAGGCCGTTCTGGCCCGTGGTGGCGTCGACGGTGAGCAGCGTCTCGTGCGGCGCGTCGGGCATCTGCTTCTCGATCACGCGCCGGATCTTCGTGAGCTCGGCCATGAGCTGGTCCTGCGTGTGCAGGCGCCCCGCGGTGTCGATGAGGATCACGTCCGCGCCCTGGCGGCGACCCTCGGCGACCGTGTCGAACGCGACGCTGCCGGGGTCCTGCCCCTCCTTCGTCGGCTTGACGATCGGGACGTCGGCGCGTTTGGCCCAGCCGTCGAGCTGCTCGACCGCGGCCGCGCGGAACGTGTCGGCGGCGCCGAGCACGACGCTCTGCCCGAGCTCGTGCTTGAGGTGGTGGCTGAGCTTCCCGAGCGTCGTCGTCTTGCCCGTGCCGTTGACGCCGACCATGAGGATCACCGTCGGGTGCGGTCGCAGGTCGATGTGCTCGTCGCCGACGCGGGCGATGCCGGCGAGCAGCTCGGCCAGGCGGGCGGTGAGCGCCTCGCCGCCCTCGAGCTCCCCCGACGACGCCTCGGTCTCGAGCTTCGACACGACCTCGGCGGTCGTCTTCGCGCCGACGTCGGCCATGATCAGCGCCTCCTCCAGGCGCTCCCACGTCTCGTCGTCGAGGTTCTCGAACAGCGTCGCCTGGACCTCGGCCGCGAGCGCCTCGCGCGTCTTCGACATGTTCTCGCGCAGGCGGCGGAAGAA
>CADCVT010000006.1 GCA_902806215.1 uncultured Solirubrobacteraceae bacterium
CCGGGCCGTGGCCGGGGCAGACGAGATCGAGGCCGCGCGCGCTGAGCGCCCGCAGGGCGTCCAGGTACTCGGCGAGGTGACCGGTGATGAACACCGAGCCCTCCCCCAGCACCGCGTCGCCGGTGAACGCCAATGCGTCGTTAAACACGTACGCGACGTGCTCGCTCGTGTGGCCGGGCGTCGGAACGACCTCCAGCGGCCCCGGCCCGAGCTCAGCGCCGGTCCGCTCGACGAGCGCCGGCACCGCCTCGGCGTGATCGTGATGGTGGTGCGTGAGCGCGATCCCGCCGGCGCCGCCGCGCCGCGCCGCCTCGGCGACCACCGCGTCGACGTGCTCGGAGAGCAGCGGCCCCGGGTCGACGATCCAGCACGGGTCACGCCCGACGACGTAGGTGTTCGTGCCGGTCAGCGTGAACGGCCCCGGGTTCTCGGCCCGGACGAGCGCGACGTCGTGACGTTCGAGCGTCACCCCTGGGCGAACCGGTAGACCGGTCCGTCGAGGGAGGTGACGTAGACGCGGCCCTGGGCGTCCTGGCCGAAGGACGACAGCGAGCCGATCTTCGGGAGGTCATGGGCCTTGTCTCCGGTCGCTCGGCCGGCCGCGAGCCGCGCGCTCCGGATCTTGCCGTCGCAGAAGTCGCTGTAGACGTAGCGGCCTCGCAGCGAGGTCACCTTGGGGTCGCGGACGATGTAGCCGCCGGTGATCGAGCAGTAGCCGTCGGAGTGCTTCTTCTCGATGACGGGCTTGACGTGGTTCGGCACGTCCTCGTCGTCGAAGATGCGGTTGTTGCCCTCGAACGGGCGCCAGCCGAAGTTCGCGCCGCGGCCGCGGCCCTTGCGGACGAAGTCGATCTCCTCGATCTCGTTCTGGCCCACGTCGCCGATCACGAGGTCGCCGGTGCGGCGGTCGAACGAGAAGCGCCACGGGTTGCGCAGGCCCCAGCTGTAGACCTCCGGGCGCGCGCCGGACCGCCCGCGGAAGGGGTTGTCGGACGGGATCCCGTACGGCCGGCCGCCGGCCGGACGCGGGTCGATCCGCAGGATCTTGCCGAGGATCGTCCCGAGGTTCTGCGCGTTGCCGCGCTCGCCGTGCTGGTCGTTGCCGCCGCCGCCGTCGCCGAGGCCGATGTACAGCATGTCGTCGGGCCCGAACGCGAGCTGGCCGCCGTTGTGATTCGGCTCGGGCTGGTCCTGCTCGATGAGGACGCGCGCGCTGCCGGGATCGGCGGTGTCGGCGTTGGAGCTGCTCGCCCGGTACTCGACGATCCGCGTGTCGCCGCTGCGGTTCGTGTAGTTGACGTAGAAGCGCCGCGACTGCGCGTAGTCGGGCGCGAACGCCAGGCCGAGGAGGCCCTGCTCGCCGCCGGCGACGATCTCGCGTGAGATGTCGAGGAACGGCTGCGGCAGCACCCGCCCGCCGCGCACGACGCGGATCCGCCCTCCCTGCTCGACCACGAACACGCGCCGACGGTCCTCGGGCGGAGCGGTGACGGCCAGCGGGCTCGCGAAGCGGCCGATCGGCACGAGGCGCAGCCGCCCGCTCTGCGCCGCCTCGGCGGGTGCGGTGTCGGACGTGCGCTCCTCCTCGACGGCGGCCGTCTCGCCCTGCGGCGTGCTCTCGGGGTCCTCGCCGCCGCATCCGGCGAAGGCGAGCAGGCACAGGGAGAGAAGGAGCGAGGTGCGCACGGCGCCAGGATGCCAGACCGCCGAAGCGGCGCTGCGTCAACGCCGGTGGTGGTGGAACCGGCCGAGGCCGCTCTCCCACCGCAGCGCGCGCACGTCGCAGTCGGCGGGGCGGTCGAAGCAGGCCAGGGCGAGCTTGCGCGTCTCGGGCGTGACGAACCCGATGCGCACGGCGCTGTCGAGGCGGTCGCTGATCTCGGCGCGGACCGCATCGGCGACCCGGTCGCGCGGGCGGTCGAGTGCGTCGGCGAGCCCGCCGGTCAGCTCCTGCTTGAGCTCGGCGAGCGCCTCGGGCGTCGAGAACGAACGCCCGTGCACCTCGGTGAAGGCTTCGCGCAGGGCGATCCCCAGCATCATGGGCTCGACGTCGAGGCGCCCGGCGAGCGAGCGGACGACGAGCCGGCGCATCCCGCCGTTACCGCGGCGGGAGGCGGTGCGCGCGCGGAGCCGGTCCGCGCCCGGGTTCGTCTTCTCGGTCGCGCGGGCGAACGCGGAGTCCGCGGCAGGCGCGGCCGCGGGAGCGCGCTCGGACGTCTCGGGGCCGGGGTTGCCGCCGCCGGCGAGGGTGGCGGTCGTGACCGCCCCGGCGGCGACGAGCGCGAACAGCGCGACGAGAAGGAGCGTCCTACGCATGGGCGACCCAGCGTAAACGACGCCGCGCCGCGCTCAGTCGATCGGCGTGATCGCGTCGCCGACGGCGATCGTCCCGCCGACCACGACGTCGGCGCGCAGGCCGCCCCGGTTGGCGAGGCCCTTCAGGACGCCGCGCTCGGTCCGCCGCTCGAGCGGCCGGCACGGGTCGCAGAGCCGGTCGCCGCGGCACTCGACCTCGCCGACGCGGAAGCGATGGCCGACCAGGGCGTTGAGGTCGATCCCGCGGGTCACGACGTTGCGGCCGGTGGCCGACGCCTCCAGCGCGATGTCGTGCTCGGCGAGCAGCCCCTCGAGCGCCTCCTCCTCGATGAGCGTCAGCGCCTGCCCGCTCTTGCCGCGCTTGAAGAACGTGCCCGTGCCGTTGACGTACCGGTCGCCCGAGACCCCGTCGACGGTGACGTCCGCGCGGTCGAGCGCGACCGACGGCCCGGCCCCGGTCTCGCGGATGAAGATCGCGCGGACGACAGCTCATGCGGGAACGGCGACCGGCTCGAGCGCGACGGGGATCCCGTTGAGGAAGGCGTTGCCCGACAGCGGATCGACGGTGCCGGCGCCGGCGAGCACGTTCGAGTTCACGCCGCCCGCCGCGTTGGCGACCTGCCAGCCGCCGTGGTGGCCCCAGCCGTGCGGGAGCGCGACCGTTCCCTCCATGACCTCGTCGGTCACGAGTACCGGGACCTCGACGACGCCCGCGTCCGAGCGCAGCCGCACCACGTCGCCCTCCGAAGCACCGCACGCGGCGGCATCCGCCGGATGGACCCGCAGCGCGTGCACGCGCTTGCCCGCCATGAGCTTCGGCGCGTTGTGCATCCACGAGTTGTGGGAGCGCAGCTCGCGCAGCCCGATGAGCCGCAGCGGGAACGCGTCGTCTCCGCCCGCGCCCCCTGCCCGCAGCCGCGCCACCTCGGCGGCGATCGGCGGCGCGTCGAGGTGGATGAGCTTGTCGCGGTGCCGGATCCGCCCGCGCAGCGTCCCGGTCGCGACGTGCTTGCCGAGCACGAGCCCATGTGGGTGCTTGCGCAGCTTGGCCACGCTGAGCCGTCCCGGACCGGTCCGCAGCAGCAGGTCGACGAACCGCTCCGGCGTGAACCAGCGCATGAAGACCTTGCCGAGCCGCCGCGCGACCGGGTGCGACACCGGGATCGTCCCGAGCTCGCGCGCCAGCGCCTCGATGATCCGCGGCTCCTCGCGCGCCTCGCCCCGCGGCGCGACGACCGGATCGCTCCACTGCACGAACGGCGTCTTCATGTAGGCGAGGAACGGCAGCGGGAAGTCGGCGCGCTCGAGGAACGTCGTGGCCGGCAGGACGTAGTCGGCCTGCGCGCTCGTCTCGTTGACGTAGAAGTCGATCGAGACGAGGAGGTCGAGCGAGCGCAGCGCGTCGCCGAGCGTCTCCCCGTCGGGCACGCTCAGCACCGGGTTGCCCGCCGAGACGAGCAGCGCCCGCATCCGGCCGGCATCGATCTCCGACGCCATGTGCGCCGCAGGCAGCGTCCCGATCACCTCCGGCACGCCGTTGACGCGGTACGTGTCGTAGGTCGCCAGACCGGCGCGCGCCGCGACCTTGTCGAACTCGACCGGCGGCCGGCCTACGACGGCCCCGCCGGGCCGGTCGACGTTGCCGGTCACGACGTTGACCGCGTCGATGAGGAACGCGACGAGCGTCCCGAAGCGCCCGAGGCACGAGCCGGTCCGCCCGTACACCGACGCGCTCGGCGCCTCGGCGAGATCGCGGGCCAGCGCGCGCACCACGTCGGCGGGCACGCCCGTGAGCTCCGCCGTCTCCTCCGGCGCGAACGGCACCGCCAGCGCAGCAAGCGCCTCGACGCCGCGCGCCAGCGGCGAGGGCCGCGTGAGGCCGTCGGCGAACAGCACGTGCAGCATCGACAGGAGCAGCCACGCGTCGGCGTCCGGGCGCACCGGCACGTGCTCGAACGCGCGCGCGGTCTCGGACCGCCGCGGGTCGACGACGACCACCCGGCCGCCGCGCCCGACGATGTCGCGCATGAGCGTCCGGATGCGCGGCGCGGTCAGCACGGAACCGTGCGAGACGAACGGGTTCGCCCCGATCACGAGCAGGAAGTGCGTGCGGCGCAGGTCGGGGATCGGGACGAGCAGCGGCGACCCGTACAGGAGCGCGCTCGCCGCGAAGCGGTTGTTGATGTCCTGCGACCCGGAGCCGTAGAGGTGCCGCGACCCGATCGCGTCCATGAACCCCTTGACCCACAGCGGCTGCGCGTGCGAGAACGCCGCCGGGTTGCCCATGTACCAGCCGATCGTCTCGGCGCCGTGCCGGTCGCGCACGCCCCGCAGCCGCTCGCCGATCTCCGACAGCGCCGTCTCCCACGACACCCGGTCGAACCCTGACCCGTCGGCGCGGCGGCGCAGCGGATGGAGCACGCGGTCGGGATCGTTCTGCACCTGCGTGAACGCGATCCCCTTCGGGCACGCCTCGCCCTGCGACAGCGGGTGCTCCTTGTCGGGGCGCAGCTGCTCGACGACGCCGTCGTTCACCGTCGCGATCAGCCCGCAGTGGGCCTCGCAGATCCGGCAGAAGGTGACGTGCTGCTCGACCGCCATCGGCTAGAGCGGCCAGACGTCGGGCGGCAGGGGCCAGCCGTCGCTGGCCAAGCGCCCGCCGATGCGCAGGCGCAGCGCCTGCTCGGGCGAGAGGATGAGGTCGCGCTGGGCGCCGCACGCGGGGCAGGAGCAGTGCGCCTCGGCCTCCTCCGCGACACCGCGCACCTCCCACTCCACGTCGGCCAGGCACGACGTGCAGGCGAGCGACGCCCGGACCAGCATGTCCGGATCGATGGGAAGGAAGGTCGCGACCTCTGCGATGTCCGCACGGTATAGCGTGCGGGCATGGATGTGAACGGAGCCGTCGTCGTCGTCACCGGAGGCGCGTCGGGCATCGGCCGCGCGCTCGCCCGCCGCTTCGCCGCCGACGGCGCGAAGGGCGTCGTCGTCGCCGACCTCGACGGCGAGGGCGCGGCGAAGTTCGCCGAGGAGATCGGCGGACTGGGCGTGCAGACCGACGTGGGCGACGCGGCCGCGAACGACGCTTTGATCGGCGCGGCCGAGGAGCGCTTCGGCCCGGTCGACCTGTTCTGCGCGAACGCCGGCGTGACCGGCGGCGTCGGCATGGACGACGGCTTCGAGCTCGCGATCGACGTCAACCTGATGAGCCACGTCCACGCCGCCCGCCGGCTCGTCCCGGGCTGGGTCGAGCGCGGGAGCGGCTACTTCCTCTCCACCGCCAGCGCCGCCGGGCTCCTCACGCAGGTCGGCTCGGCGCAGTACAGCGTCACCAAGCACGGCGCGGTCGCGTTCGCCGAGTGGCTGTCGATGACCTACGGCGACAAGGGCATCCGCGTGAGCTGCCTGTGCCCGATGGGCGTCAACACGCCGCTCATGCACGAGGGCGAGGACTCCGACGACGCGCGTGGGCGCGCCGCCTCGGCGGTCGTCGCCGCGGCGGGTCAGGTGCTCGAGCCCGAGGACGTCGCCGAGGTGGTGACGAACGGGCTGCGCGAGGAGCGGTTCCTCATCCTCCCGCACCCCGAGGTGCTCGAGATGTGGCGGCGAAAGACGTCGGACTACGACCGCTGGCTGCGCGGGATGCGCCGTCTCCAGGCCCAGATCGAAGAGGCGACGCGGTAGCCCACACGAGGGCGTGGTCCGACGCGTAGGTCCCGTCGTCGGCGCGGAGAGGCTCGACGCCGGCGTCGAGGACCTCCATCCCCCGCGTCAGGAGGTAGTCGAGCCGGCGCTGCTCGAGGCTGAAGTGCGGCGCGCGGCCGATCTGGCTGCGCCACGCCTCGCCGAACGTCTGGCGGCACATCGGCCACGTCGCGACCTCGTCGCGGCCGAGCGCGTCGTGCAGCCCCGCCTTCTCGATGAGCGGGCCGACCCGATCGGGGACCTCGTTGAGGTCGGCGCCGAGGACGAGCGGGTCCTCGTCGCGCGCGAGCAGCGCGCGGACCTGCTCGGCGCGCACGTCCTCGGGGACCGCGACCGTGTGCCCGCAGGCGATCGAGACGGCGTCGCCGTCGATCTCGACCCGCGCGACGAGGATCCTCCGCGCGGGCTCGCTCGTGGGGAGCAGCTCGTCGTGGCAGTCGAGCAGCGGGACCCGGGAGACGATCGCGATGCCTTCGCGACCGTCGTCGGTGCGGTGGCCCTCGATCGAGATGCGTTCGCCGTAACCCAGCGCGTCGCCGACCTCGTCGGCCTGGTCGCCGAGCCCGTCGCAGCGGACCTCCTGGAGGAGCAGCACGTCGGGCCCGGGATCGGGCCACGCGGCCTCCAGCGCGGCGATCCGCCCGGGCCAGTCGGCCCAGCGCCCCCACAGGTTCAGCGTGCCGATGGTCAGCGGCATTGCGGGCGAGAGTATCCACGGCTTGACGACATCCGTCCGTGACCGCTTGACAGGGATGCGGGGCGGGCAGGCCGAACAGGTGGACGTGCCCGGCTCCTACGGCAACCCGGCGGCCCTTCGCACGGAGGTCGAGACCGTGCGGGCGGTCTACGACGCGTTCGCGCGCCGCGACGTCGAGGGGGCGCTCGAACACATCGACGCGGACGTGGAGTTCGTCACCGCAGGCACCCAGTCGCTCGTCGGGCGCGAGGCTCCGTACCGGGGCCACGAGGGCGTGCGGCAGTACTTCGCCGACGCGGCCGAGGCCTGGGACGACCTCACGCTGCACGCCGAGGACTTCCGCGCGGCCGTCGACAGCGTGATCGTCTTCGGGCGCGTCGAGGGCTCGGTCGACGGCAAGCCGTTCCGCTCGAAGGCGATCTGGATCTGGCGCGTCCGAGACGGCAAGGCCGTCTCGATGCGCGTCAACCCCCTCGGGACCCCACTGCCCGGCGAAACCTGAGCCACCTCGTGCGGGGACTGTCCCCACACAAACCGGCGCTTGTGCGGGGACTGTCCCCATTGACCCCGGTCGGTGCCGCGACTAGCGTGGCGCGGTGCTCAGGCTTCTCTTCCTCATCGTCCTCTTCCTGCTGCTCCTTCCCTCCGCCGCCGCGCAAGCGGTGAACCCTGATCTTCAGGTCGAGGCTCATGAGGCGCGGGTGATCCCGGCGCTCGACCTCGGCTCGGCGCCGCTGGCGCCCACCGGCGGCGGGAAGGCGCTCGTGATCTTCGAAGGGTCGGTCCGGCTGAGCGACCCGAACGCGATCCGCGTCCGGTCGCTCGGTGCCGACGGGCGCCCGGCGGGCTCGGTCATCACGGTCTCGCCGCCGGAGCAGCAGCGCGGCGGCATCTCCCCCGGGCTCGCCGGCGGCGGACCGGCGGGCGGCGCGCTCGCGTTCTGGATGGCGTCGGACGGGACGGCGCTGCAGGCGCACGTGCGGCGCCTCGATCCCGACGGCCGCGCGACCGCGCCGACGGTCCAGCTCCGGCTGGCCGGCAGCACCGCGACGAACGCGCCGGCAGCGGCGTTCGACCCCAGCGGCGGCGGGTCGTTCCTCGTCGCGTTCGCGGCCGGCGGCGGAAACGGCCCCGCCCGCGTCGCCGTCCAGCGGATCGCCCTCGACGGCACCGCCGCCGGACTCCCGACCGTCGTGGCGGAGGGGCCGGTCGCGACGCCCTCGATCGCGGTGCGCCCGGACGGCGGCGCACTCGTCGTGTGGCGCCAGGCCGTCGACGGGGTGCGCGAGGTCCACGGCCGGCAGCTCGCGCCGGGCAGCGCCGCGCCGGAGGGGCCGGGGCCGATCCGGCTCACGCGCTCGGACCGGCCGACCGGCGACCCCGACGGAATCGAGTACGGGAGCGGTGCCCTGGGCCAGGCGGTCGTCTGGGACGGCGCGCGCTGGGTCGTCGCCTCCTCGCGCCTGGCGGCGGCGGTCGACATCTGCCAGAGCGGAGGCAGCGCGGGCGGCTGCGACGAGACGTACCGGCTCGCCTACGACGGATACCTGCGTGCGTTCGTCGCCGGGTCGCTCGCGCCGGCCAGCGCCGAGCTGCTCGTGCTCCCCGAGGCGAAGGTGGTCGACACGACGCTGATCCCGTCGCTCGCCGTCGGCCCCGTGGGGCGCGAGGTGGTCGTCACCTGGCCGGGGAACGGAATCGAGACGCTCACGTACGACACCGCGACGTTCACGCGCCAGGCGGGCTTCGTGCTCGCGCAGTCGAGCATCTTCCGCGGTGAGCTCGACTTCACAGTGGGTCTGACGTACCTGCCGGGGGTCGGCGCCTACGCGGCCGCGTACCAGGCGGGGACGCACCTGCTCGTCCGCCGCTTCCTGGCGGGCGCGCGCGACGTCGACGCTGCCGCGCCCGGGATCGTCACGCGGCCGCGCCGCCTCCGGCTGCGCTCCCGGATGACGCTGAGCGTGCGCTGCCGTGGCGAGGCGTGCCCGGTGCTCCGCGTGCGCGGCCTCTCCGCGTGCCGGCGTGACGACCGGCTCTGCGTCTCGCCGGTGGTCCGCCGCGTGCGCTTCACGGGCCGTCGGACGTCGCCGACCGAGATGCGCCTCTCGCTGCGGCTGACCGCGCGCGAGCTGCGGGCGGTGCGACGCCGGCGGGCGAACCTGGTCCTCACGGTCAACGCCGCGGACGACACCGGCAACGACACCCGGTTCCACAGCAGCGGCGACCCGCGGCTGCTCGTGAAGCTGCGCTAGGGAGATCCGCCCCTGGCGGATTCTCCCGAGGGGATCGCCCCTAGGGCGATCCCCCGCCCTCGAGCGTCGTGCTCGTCTCGAGCCACGCGGCCTCGAGCTGCTCGCGCTCGGCGGCGAGCCCGGCCACCTGCTCGTTGAGCGCACGCAGCCGCTCGTGGTCGGTCGCGGCCTCGGCCATCTCCTCGTGCAGCGAGGTCTCCTTGTCGTCGAGCTTCTCGAGCGCCCGTTCGAGCCGCGCGACCTCCTTGCGCGCCGCGCGCTGCACCGCGCCCGCCGGCGGCGCCTTCTCGGCTCGAGGCGCAGCGGCCGCAGCGACCTCTACGGCGCGCTGCTCGGCGAGGTACTGCTCGATCCCGCCGGGCAGGTGCCGCACGCGGCCCTGGTCGCCGAGCGCGTAGACGTTGTCGCACACGCGCTCGACGAAGTACCGGTCGTGGCTGACGACGACGAGCGTCCCGGGCCAGCCGTCGAGGAGGTCCTCCAGCGCGGTGAGCGTGTCGACGTCGAGGTCGTTGGTCGGCTCGTCGAGCAGGAGGACGTTCGGCTCGGCCATCAGCAGGCGCATGAGCTGCAGCCGCCGCCGCTCGCCGCCTGACAGATCGCGCACGAGCGTCCGGCCGCGCGGGCCGCGGAAGCCGAAGCGCTCGGCGAGCATCCCGGCGGTCAGCTCCTGCCCGTCGCTCGTGACCGTGCGCCCGCGGACCTCCTCGAGCGCCTCGAGCACGCGCAGGTGTCCGGGGATCTCCACCGTGTCCTGCGTCAGGTGCCCGACGCGCACGGTGGCGCCGCGCTCGACGACGCCCGAGGCGGGCTCGTGCTCGCCGGCGAGGACGTTCATGAGCGTCGTCTTGCCCGAGCCGTTGACGCCCACGAGCGCCACCCGGTCGCCCGGCCCGAGCCGCCACGTCGCGCCCCGCAGCAGGACCCGTTGTCCGAACGCGACCGAGACGTCGACCGCCTCGAGCACCTTGTCGCCGAGTCGCGCCGTCGCGAAGCGCAGCAGCTCGACGGTGTCGCGCGGCTCGGGCTCGTCGGCGATCAGCGCGGTGGCCGCGTCGATGCGGAACTTCGGCTTCGACGTCCGGGCCGGGGGCCCGCGGCGCAGCCACGCGAGCTCCTTGCGGACGAGCATCCGCCGCTTCTCGTCGCGGACGGCCTCGAGGCGGTCGCGCTCGGCCCGCGCCAGCACGTACGCGGCGTAGCCGCCCTCGTACTGCCGGACGCCGCCGTCGCCGACCTCCCACGTCGCGGTGCAGACCGCATCGAGGAACCACCGGTCGTGGGTGATCACGACGAGCGTGCCGCGGCGCGCGGCGAGGTGGCGTGCCAGCCAGTCGATGCCCTCGACGTCGAGGTGGTTCGTCGGCTCGTCGAGCAGGAGCAAGCCTGGGTCGTCGAGGAGCAGCCGCGCGAGCGCGATCCGGCGCCGCTCGCCGCCCGACAGCGGGGCGATCGGCGTGTCGAGCCCCTGCGGGAACCGCTCGATCGCGACGCCGCCCAGCAGGCCGTCGAGCACGCCGCGGAACGTCGCGTCGGCCTGCCACTCGTGGTCGGCGCGGCCGCCGACGAGCTCGTCGCGGATCGTCCGGTGCCCGTCGAGGTCGTCGCCCTGCCCGATCAGCGCGAGGTCGACGCCCGCGGTTCGCGTCACCGCGCCTTCGTCGGGCTCCTCCAGCCCGGCGATCAGGCGCAGCAGCGTGGACTTGCCGTGGCCGTTGCGTCCGACGATCCCGATGCGGTCGCCCTCGCTGACGCCGAGGGTGACGTCCTCGAGCACCGAGCGGCTGCCGTAGCCCTTGGCGACGTCCTTGAGGTTGACGAGGTTGCGCATCGCGGCCCCAAGTCTTAGCGCGCTCTCAATCCGCCGGGTGATCCTCAGCCTCATGAGAAGCCAGAAGAAGATGGCGCTGTTCGGCCTCGGCGGCGGGGTTGCGCTTGCGAGCGCGGCGTTCGCCGTCGGGAGTCAGGCCGGCGGAGGGTCCGCCGTCGCCTGGACCTCGACGAGCGCGGCGCCCACCACCGCGGCCGCGCAGACGCAGCCGGTCCACAACGGCGGGCGCGGCGGCCCGCGTCACCACCTGAGCGACTTCGCGAAGCGACTCGGCGTCGAGGAGAGCAAGCTCCGGGCCGCGCTCGAGGACCTCCGTCCCGACCGCGGGAACATCGAGGACCATCGCGCGGAGCACGTCGCCGACCTCGCGAGGATCCTGAAGCTCAGCGAGGCGAGGGTCCGCGCCGCGCTCGAGAAGGTCCGGCCGGAGCCCTCCCCGCCCGGCCCGCGCATGGAGCGGCGGGGCTTCCCGGACAAGGACGCGTTCCTCGCGACCCTGGCCAAGGAGCTCGGCGTGAGCACCGAGACGCTCGAGAACGCGTTCGAGTCGCTGCACGAGCAGCGCCGGTCCGAGTTCGCCAAGCAGCTCGCGGCGAGACTCAGCATCTCCCCAGCCAAGGTTGAGGAAGTCCTGAAGGAGCTGCCGCATCCTGGGAAGCGTGGCCACCGCTGACCCGCTGATCCTCGTCGTCGACGACGAGCACTCCGTCCGGCAGGCCCTCGAGCGCGCGCTGCGCCTCGAGGGCTTCGCCGTGCAGACGGCCGGCGGCGGACGGGCGGCGCTCGACGCCGTCGCCGCCCGTCCCCCGGCGGCCGTCGTCCTCGACGTCACGATGCCCGACCTCGACGGGGTGAGCGTCGTGCGGCGCATGCGCGCCGGCGGCGTCGACGTCCCCGTCTGCATCCTGTCCGCGCGCGACGACGTCGACGACCGCGTCGCCGGACTCCAGGCGGGCGCGGACGACTACCTCGTCAAGCCGTTCGCCATCGCCGAGCTGTGCGCGCGCCTGCACGCGCTGCTTCGCCGCAACGGCCACGGCACGGGAACCGGCCCGCTCGTCGCCGGCGACGTGCTCGTCGACGCGAAGCGGCGGATCGCCTCCTACGCCGGGCGCGAGCTCGACCTGACACGCCGCGAGTTCGAGCTGCTCGAGGCGTTCGTCCGTCACCCCGGCCAGGTGCTCAGCCGCGACCAGCTGCTCTCCCAGGTGTGGGGCTACACGACCGAGGTCGAGACGAACGTCGTCGACGTCTTCGTCGGGTACCTGCGCCGCAAGCTCGAGGCCGAAGGCGAGCCGCGGGTCCTCCAGACCGTCCGGGGAGTCGGGTGGGCGCTGCGGCCCTGAGCCTGCGCGTCCGCATCGCGGTGGCGGCGGTGGCCGCGGTCGCGTTCGGCGGGATCCTCGCGGGCGTCGTGCTGCTGCGCGAGGTCGAGCGCGACGGGCGCCTGGCGCTCGACGAGCAGCTCATCCAGCGTTCGGACCGCCTCGTCGGTGCGCCTCGCGGCGGCCCCGGCCCCGGCCCCCACCTCGAGCGCCGCAGGGCCGGCCCGGAGCTGCTCGCGGGAAGCGGGACGTTCGTGCAGGTGGCGATCGCCGGTTCGATCGTCGACCGGGCCGGCGACGTGCCGGCCGACCCGCCCGCCGTGCCACAGGCCGAGGGCTTCGCGAGCGTCGCGATCGGCGGTGAGCGGTGGCGGTCGCTGACGATGGTCGCCGGGCCCGGGGGCGAGGCCCGCGTCCAGATCCTGTCGACGCTCGCACCGGTCGAGCAGCGCGTGGCGAGCATCCGCCGCCTCGTCGTGATCCTCGGCCTGCTCGCGCTCGCGCTGACCGGCGGCGCCGCCTACGGGTTCACGACCGTCGCGGTCCGGCCGCTCGAACGGTTGCGCGTCGGGGCCTCCCGCGTCAGCGGCGCCGACGACCTCGCGCGGCCGTTGCCCGACGACGACGGCCCCGCCGAGGTGCGCACGCTCGCGCGGACGCTCAACGAGATGCTCGGGCGGGTCGAGCGCGCGGTGGGCGCGACGCGGCGCTTCGCGGCCGACGCCGGCCACGAGCTGCGCACCCCGCTGACCGGCCTGCGCGCGAACCTCGACACGCTCGAGCGCAACGCGTCGCTGCCCGGACCGCAGCGCGACGCGGCCATCGCGGAGATGAGCGCCGAGCTCGACCGGATCGTGCACCTGCTCGACGGCCTCCAGGCGCTTGCGCGCGGCGACGCGGCGTCGTCGCTGCCGCGCTCGACGGTGGAGCTGGCGGACGTCCTCGACGCCGCGGTCTACGCGGCTCGGCGCCGGCACCCGGCGACGGTGTTCGACCTGCACGTCCACGCCGACGCGGAGCTGCACGGCTGGCCGGAGGGGATCCGGCTGCTCGTCGACAACCTGCTCGACAACGCGGCGTTGCATGGGGGCTCGGTCGTCGAGGTGGTCGTAGCGACGGACAACGACGTCGGTGACGACATGGGTTCGTGGGGCGTGGCGCTCTCCGTGTGCGACGACGGTCCCGGGATCGCACGGGACGACCGTGCTTCCCTCGTCGAGCCGTTCGCGCGAGGGCGCGACGCCACCGCGAAGGGAACCGGGCTCGGGCTCGCGATCGTCGTCCAGCAGGCCGAGCTGCACGGGGGCTCTCTGACGCTGGCGCAGGCAGCGCTCGGCGGCCTCGAAGCCCGCATCGAGCTCCCGACCGCGAGGCTGGTCGTCCCTAGTTGACCATCGCGTAGCAGTCCCACGCGTCCGGGCCGTCGTTGTCCCAGATGCGCGCGGCGACGCGGTCCTGCTCGGCCTTCGAGGCGAGGTGCGCGGCGGGTCCGCTGCCGCCGTGACGCTTCCAGGTCTCGGGGATGATCTGGTAGTAGCCCGAGGCGCCCGCGCTGTTCGGCGGGAAGTTCTGGCCGCCGGACTCGCACTGCACGACGGCCCACGGGATCGACCACGGGCCGGTCGACGCGCGGCCTCCGGTGCTGGCGGCCTTGGCGATCGCCTTCTCGGCCGCGCGGAGCTTCGACTGCAGCTGCCGGCGGTTGCCGCGCGTGGCCTGGAGCGCCGCCGCGCGGGCGGCGCGGACGCGCACGAGCGTCTCGCGGCGGGCGGCGACGGCCTGGGTCATGCTCGCGAGCGCGGCGCGCCGCATGCGCAGGGCGCCGACGACCTCGCGCTGGGCGTCCTCGGCCTTCGCCAGCCGCTTCGTCTCCCGCGAGGCGTCGGCACGCGCGGTCCGGACGGCGACGAGGATCTGCTGGTCGGCGCGTTGGATCCGGCGCAGGAAGTCCGAGCGCTCGAGCAGGTTCGCGAAGCTGTGCGCGCCGAGGACGACGCTCACGACGTCCGGGCGCGTGGCCATGTACCGCTCGCGCAGGCGGACCGAGAGCTGGCCGCGGACCTCCTTCAGCCGTGCGCGCAGGCGGGCGAGACGCGCGCGCTCGGCGCGCAGGTCCACCCGCAGCTCGGCGAGCTGGGCCTCGTCACGGGCCAGCTCCGCCTGGACCTCGGCCACGCGGCGCTGCAGCGCACCGAGCTGGCGCTCGACCTTCGCGGCCAGCGCGCCGAGCCGGGCGACGTCGCCGCTCAGCGCGCGCTCACGATCGCGGGTGGACTCGATGCGGTCGCGCAGCGCGTCCTGATCCTCCGCCGCGAGCACGGGCAGACCGACCGACGCGAGGCACGCGACGGCCGGCAGCAGGACGGCGAGCAGTCTTCCCCACAGCGGCACGGACGGCGAGCGACGCTATCCACGAACCTCCTGCTTTCTGGGAAGGTTCTTGCAAGATGACGCCGCTCAAGCTGACCCCCCACGAGACCGTCGAGATCCTCGAGGAGACCCCCGACCTCCTGCTCGTCGAGGTCACGTACCACGAGCCGGGCAAGCCTCCACCCAAGCACCTCCACCCCTCGCAGGACGAGCACTTCTCCGTCCTCGACGGGCGCCTCTCGACGAACGTGGCCGGCAAGGAGCGGGTGCTCGAGCCCGGCGACACGCTCGACGTCCCGCGCGGCACGGCGCACCAGATGTGGAACGCCGGGCCGGACCCCGTCCGCGCGCACTGGACCACGAAGCCCGCCGGCCGGACCGGCGAGTGGTTCCGCGCGCTGGACCGCGTGAACGAGGGCGGCCCCGCGCCGCTGCCGGTCATGGCCGCGCTGCTGACCGAGTACGACGACGTCTTCCGGCTCTCGACCGTGCCGCCGCTGCTGCTCAAGGGCCTCGCGCCGCTCGGGCGCAAGGCCGCGCGCGACGCGAACCGCTAGGCCGCCGCGGCCTCCTCGAGCACCGCGCGGAAGTCCTCGGGCAGCGCGGCCGGCTTCTGCGTGACGTAGTCGAAGCTGACGAGCCACCCGTAGCCCTCCGCGGCGAGCCGATCGCCCACTCTCATCTCGAAGGCGACCTGGAACGCCGATCGGCGCACCTCGCCGACCGTGCACCGCACCGCGAGCTCCTCGTCGAAGTGCACCGGCGAGCGGTAGTTGATGTGGCACTCGGCGAAGATCACGCCGAACGCGTCGCCCTCGGGGTCGGACGGGTCGTGCGACGGCAGCAGCTCGCGGAGGAACGCGATCCGCGCCGTCTCGAAGTAGCGCAGGAAGACGACGTTGTTGAGGTGGCGCATCGCGTCGAGGTCGCCGAACCGGACGCGCTCGACGTGAACGTGCTCGCGAGCCATAGGGCGGCGACCCTACTGCTCGCCGTCCTTCTCCTGCATGACCTTGCGGTAGTGCTTCATCGACGCGCGGTCGCGCGCGCGGCGCGCGGCGTCGCCGGGCCCGCCCTGACGCTCCTCGACCCAGCGGGCCTCGCGCTCGAGCCTGCGCATCGCCTCCAGGCGCTCGGGGTCGAGCTCGCCGGCCTCGATCGCCGCGAGGACCGCGCAGCCCGGCTCGCTCGTGTGCCCGCAGTCGTTGAAGCGACACTGCGCGGCAAGCTCGACGACGTCGTCGAACGCGTCCTCGACGGCCTCGCCGCCGGCGAGCCGCTGGAGCCGCATGCCGGGCGTGTCGACGAGGAGCGCCCCGCTCGGCAGGACGAACAGCTCCCGCTGGGTCGTCGCGTGGCGGCCGCGGTCGTCCTTGGCGCGGATCGGGAGCGTCTGCTGGCGGTCCTCGCCGAGCAGCGCGTTGACGAGCGTCGACTTGCCGACGCCGGACATGCCGACGAGCGCCGCCGTCCGCGCCGGTCGCAGGTGCGCGTGGAGGTCGGGCATGCCCCAGCCGTCGCGGACGCTGATGGTGATCGCCGGCGTCGCCACCTCGCGCTCGAGCCGCGCGGCGACCTCGAACGGATCGGCGACGAGGTCGGCCTTCGTCAGCACGACGACCGCCTCCACGCCGCCGTCGAGCGCCAGCGACAGCGTCCGCTCGAGCCGCCGCACGTTGAGATCCTGGTTGAGCGACGTCACCGCCAGCAGCACGTCGATGTTCGCGGCGAGCACCTCGACCTCGCCTTCCTCGCTCGCGCGGCGCAGCACGCCGCGGCGCGGGAGGACCTCGGCGATGGCGTCCTCGGTATCGACCGCGACCCAATCGCCGACGACCGGTAGGACGGAGGCCCCCTCGACCTCGGCGCGGCGTCGCAGCGTCCCGCGCAGCGGCGCGAGCAGGTCGCCGTCGGGAGCCGTCAGCGCGATGAGCGCGCCGTGCGTGGCGAGCACCCGTGCGGGACGCCGGCCCTCCCCGATCTCGGGTTCGAGGGCCGGGTCCCAGCCGAGCTGCTCGAGCGACGGACCGCGCACGGTCCGAACGTACCGCTACTGCACTTCCTCGACGGCGAGCTCGAGGCTCGCCTCACGGACGCGCTCGAAGTGCTTGCGCTGCACGCCGACGGCCCAGTCAGCGAGCTCGGTGACCTGCTGCTCGCCGATCGTCTGGCCCATCTTCTGGACGATCTCCCAGTGGCCGAGCTCGCCGGCCTCGGCCATCGTGAGGAACTCGAAGCCGTCGAGCGCCTCCTCCTCGTCGGCGAGGTACGTCTTGGCCATCTCGGAAGCCTCGCCCTTGGTCTCGCGGGCGAGATCGCGGATCGCGGTCTTCTTGCCCTCGAGGGAGTCGACGAGCGCGCCGGTGCGCTCCTCGGTCTCCTTGGACTCCTGCGCCATGCGCTCGAGGTCGGCCTTGAAGTCGTCGGCGCCCTCCATCTTGAGCACCTTGGCGGCGGTGTCCTGCGCGGCCTGGGCCAGGCCCAGCACCTCGCCGAGCTTCTCGTCGAGTGGTGTCAGCTCTGCCATGTCTCTTGACCTCCGGGTCGGGAACGATGTCCTTCCGGAGGGCCTACCCGGATCAGTCGTCGTCGTCGCCGCCGCGACCACGGCCGCGTCCACGGCCCTTGCCGCTGTCGTCCTCGCCACCGCCGCTGCCGCTGTTGTCGTCGGCCGGAGGCGTCGGCGCCGGCGTCGTCGTCGTCGTCGTCGGGGCGGGGGCCGGCGGAGGCTGGGTGGGTGTCGTGCGCTCGGGCTCGGGCTCGCGCTCGGTCGTCTCCTGCGTCTCGGTCGTGCGCGTCGTCGCGGTCGTCGGCGTCGTGCGCTCGGTGTCTGCCGGCACGAGCTCCTGGCCTGCGGTCAGCGGCTCCTCCTGCAGGCCGATGCGCTGCGAGGTGAGCTCGGTCGCCGCGGTCGTGATGCCGACGGCGAGGAGGAGGCCGGCAAGCCCCAGGAGTGCCATGACGAGGATCCGCCTCATGGTGCGGCCACCGTAGAGGCCGGCCGGTCAAGAGTCGGCAAAGCCACCTCGGCGCTCGTCCCGCCGCCCGGCGCGCGCCGCAGCGCGACGTCGCCGCCCCAGCGCCGCGCGAGCTCGCGGGCGATCGGCAGCCCGAGCCCCGTCCCGGCCGGGCCCTGCCGCCCCGCGCTCCCCCGGTGGAAGCGCTCGAAGACGAGCTCCTCCTCGCCCGCGGCGACGCCCGGCCCCTCGTCGGAGACCGAGAGCCCCGCCGAGGACGCCGCGATCGTCACCGTCGACCCCGTTGGCGAGTACTGCAGCGCGTTCTCGACCAGCGCATCGAGGATCCGGTCGAGGTCGGCGCGAGAGATCCACGCGAACGTCCGTGAGTTGGTGCCAGGGCCCCCACTCACGGACGTTCGCGCCTCCACGCGCTGGTCTCGGGCGCTTGCCTCGCGCCTCCAGCGCTGCGCCGCCCGCTCCGCCGCCTCGTCGAGGGACAGCACTTCTCCTCCCTCGTCTCGTTCGCCCGCGCGGCTGAGCTCCAGGAGCTCGCCGACCATCTGGGCCATCCGGTCGAGCTCGGACAGCGCGGCGTCGAGCTCCTCGCGCGCGGCGGGCTCGGTCGTCTCGGCGCGGGCCGCCTCGACCCGCAGGCGCAGGCCCGTCAGCGGCGTACGGAGCTGGTGCGACGCGTCGGCGACGAACTCGCGCTGCGAGCCGACGAGCCGTTCGAGCCGTTCGGTCATCTCGTTGAACGTGCGCGCGAGCGACTGCTGCTCGGAGCTTCCCTCCACGCGCGCGCGGGTGGCGAGCTCGCCGTCGGCGACACGCCGCGCGGCCTCGTCGAGCCGTCGCACCGGCCGCGCGATCTGGCCCGCGACGACGGCCCCGGCGAGCAGGCCGAGGCCGAGCACGAGCAGGCCGAGCAGCGCGAGCCCGACCCACGAGCGGCGCACCGCGCGTTCGACCGCCTCGAAGTCCTGGGTCACCCGCACCGCGCCCGCGGGCCGGCCGCCGCGGACGATCGGGACCGCGGTCGCGAGCAGCGACTGGTTCAGCGTCTCGGACTCGCGCTCGCGCTGGTCGGCCCGGCCCGCCAGCGCGGCCACGATCTCCGGCCGGTTGGCGTACGAGCGCCCGGGCGCGGCGCGCTCGCTGTCGGCGAGCAGGTCCCCGCGCGCGTCGACGACGATCACACGGCCGCGGACGTTGCGGCCGGCGGTCTCGACGAGCCGCTGGAGGTCGTCGCGCTGGCCCTGGCGCAGCAGGTCGGCCGCGGTCGCGGCGACGACGCTCGCCTGCCCACGCGCCTGCGAGCGCACCTAGGCATCGACGCGGTCGGCGACGCTCGACGCGAGCGGCACCTCGAGCGCCACGATGGCCAGCACGAGCACGTAGGCCAGAGCCAGCAGCAGCCGGGCGCGCAGGCCTACGGCGAGCCCTCCTCGGGTGCGGCGAAGCGGAAGCCGACGCCGCGGACGGTGTGCACGTAGCGGGGGTCGGCGGGGTCGTCGCCGAGCTTACGCCGCAGCCAGCCCATGTGCACGTCGAGGGTCTTCGTCGAGCCGAACCAGTTCTCGTCCCACACGCGGCTCATGAGGTCCTCACGCTTGACGACGGTGCCGGCGTGCCGGACGAGCTCGGCGAGCAGGTCGAACTCCTTCTTCGAGAGCTCGAGCTCCGCGCCGCCGAGCGTCGCTATGCGTGCGCTCAAATCGACGACGAGGTCCTCGATCCGTACGGTGGTGGCCCCGGGCTCCTCGCGCTGCGTGCGCCGCAGGACGGCGCGGATCCGCGCGATCACCTCGGCCCCGCTGAACGGCTTGACCACGTAGTCGTCGGCGCCCAGCTCGAGGCCGACGATCCGGTCGCTCTCCGTGCCCCGCGCGGTGACCATGATGATCGGCAGGTCGGAGTCGACGCGCAGGGCGCGCGCGACGTCGCGCCCGTCGCCGTCGGGGAGCATGAGGTCGAGCAGGACGAGGTGCGGATCGGTCTGCCGCGCGAGCTCGAGCGCCTCCGCCGCGGTGCGCGCGACGGTCGTCTCGAAGCCCTCGCGGGTGAGCAGCTTCGCAAACGGCTCGGCGATCGACGCCTCGTCCTCGACGAGGAGGATCCGTGGTCCTGGTGTCGCCATCCGCGCCGAGCGTACCCGTGAGATCGGCGCCCGGCCGCAGGTTTTGCCGAAGCTTTGCTCTGGCTTTCCGGTCGCTTGGACGGCGGTTGCCGATGGTGCGGTCATGAGATTCGACCGCACCCGCATCGCCGCCGCCGCGACGCTCGCCGGACTCGGGGGCCTCGCCGCCGCCGCGCTCGCCGCCGGAGGCTCGCCGGAGCCGGCGACGCCGGC
>CADCVT010000007.1 GCA_902806215.1 uncultured Solirubrobacteraceae bacterium
CGAAGATCGGTTTGCGCGCCTTCACGCTGATGATCTCCGAGATGATCCCGAACCCCGGCAGCATCATGATGTAGACCGCCGGGTGCGAGTAGAACCAGAAGACGTGCTGGTACATCAGCACGTCACCGCCCCCGCCCGGGTTGAAGAAGTTGAACGCCAGCGCCCGGTCGAGCAGGACGAAGAACTGCGACGCGGCGACGAACGGCGTGGCGATGACCACCAGCAGCGACGTCGAGAAGTTCGCCCACACCAGCAGCGGCATCCGGAAGAAGCTCATGCCCGGCGCGCGCATGGTGATGATGGTCACCAGGAAGTTGAGCGCCGTCGCGATCGACGACGCGCCCGCGAACTGCACGCCGATCGTGAAGAAGTCCTGGCCCACGGGTGCCGTCGTCGACAACGGTGCGTACGCGGTCCAGCCCGTCGCGAACGACCCGCCCGGGGCGAAGAAGCTCAGCATCATCATCGTGCCGGCGATGGGCAGCAGCCAGAACGACAGGGCGTTCAGGCGGGGGAAGGCCATGTCCGGCGCGCCGATCATGAGCGGCAGGACGTAGTTCGCCAGCCCCGCGAAGACCGGGATGATGAACAGGAAGATCAGGATCGCCGCGTGGACGCTGAAGAGGCCGTTGTAGGCGTTGGCGTCGACGAACTGGCGGCCCGGCTGGGCGAGCTCGGCGCGCATGAGCATCGCGATGAGGCCGCCGACGAAGAGGAAGAAGAACGACGTGACCGTGTACTGGATCCCGATCACCTTGTGATCGGTGTTGATCCGGAAGTAGTCCTTCCACGACGTGGCGCCGTGGCCCGAGTGGTCCTCCGGCCGCGTCGGCCGGCCGGCCGCCCAGTAGAACCAGTAGTCGAAGGCGCCGAGCCCGACGAGCGCGAACAGCGGCGCCGCGATCATCGACGTGCGCAGCAGCGCCTCGCCGTCGGCCTCGCTCGCCGTGAAGCCGTTGGCGATGAACAGCAGCACGAACGAGAACGCGATGCCGATGAGCAGGAACAGGCCCGCGCGAAGCAGGCCGGGGGCGCGCAGTCGTGCCATCACTTCACCGTCTCGTCGAGGTATGTGACCAACGCTTCGACTTCCTGGTCCGAGAGGACCTCGCCGTAGTTCTTGGGCATGATGCCGCCCTGGAAGCCCTCGAGCACGGTCTTGTCGGGGGCGACGATGCCCTCGCGGATGTAGGCCGCATCCTTGCCCTGCAGCGAGTCGTCGAGGTCGGGGCCGACGCCGCCGGCCGTGCCCGCGTCGGCGAGCTTGTGGCAGCCGCCGCACGCCGTCGAGGTGCCGTTGCCCTCGGTGTAGAGGGTCTTGCCGTCGACCGCCGCGGAGGCGCCGCTGCCGCCGCCCGCGGACTGACCGCCGCCGGCCGAGCCGCCGCGGTCGCCCTGCTTCTCGAGCCACGCGTCGAACTCCTCGCGCGGGACGACGTGGACGGTCTGGCGCATGTAGGCGTGGCCGATGCCGCAGAGCTCGGCGCAGACGATCTCGTACTTGCCGAGCTTGTTCGGCGTGACGCGGAAGTCGGTGGCGATGCCGGGCACGGCGTCGATCTTCATGCGGAAGTCGGGGATCCAGAAGGAGTGCAGGACGTCGCGCGAGCAGATCTTGAACTTGACCGACTCGTTGATCGGCAGGTAGAGCTGGTTCGACGTGACGGGCTTCTCGCCCTCGGCCGGCTTGCCCGGGCACTCGACGAGCTTGCGCTCGTCGCCCTCGGAGCCGGCCGGGTACTGGAAGGTCCAGGTGAACTGCTGGCCGACGACGCCCACCTGCATCTCCTGGGCGGCGGGCGCGTCCTCGATGTCCTCGAGAACCGCGTAGGCGTAGACGCAGAGGCCGAGGATGACGAGCGCGGGGATGATCGTCCAGATGACCTCGAGGCGGGTGTTGCCGTGGATCGGCGCCCCGTCCTCCATCTCCTGGCCCGGCCGCATGCGGAAGCGCCAGACCATGTAGAGGATCGTCGCGGTGACGCCGACGAACACCGGCACCGAGACGATGACCAGGACGTCCCAGAGCGTGTCGATGGGCCCGGCCTGGGTGGCGGCGGCCGTCGGGAACCAGTCGATGGCAAGGCCGATCGCCACGCCGATGACCGACGCGATGACGCTGAGCGCGATGAGCGGGACGAAGCCCGCGCGGTCGCTCTGGCGACGCTCGCGGATCTCTCCCGTGTCCTCCCCAGGAGCCATGGGGCGCGGATCCTACGCATTCGCGGCGACGGACGACAACCGGTTGTGCTGCAACCTGACCGGACGGCGTCCGTGGCCCCTCCGGCGGGGGCCGTCTCAGGTGCTAGGCGGCGACGTAGCCGGAGTGCGCCGCGCCGTCGAAACGCGAGGCGGGAGCGAGGCGGCGCGTGGCGCGGAAGTCCGACGGGGAGACGCCGTGATGGCGGCGGAAGGCCTTGGCGAACTGGGCGGGCTGGCGGTAGCCGACGCGGGCGGCGACCTCGCGGATCGTGAGCCCGCGGGCCGACAGGAGCTCGGCGGCCTTGTCCATGCGGACCGACGTCAGGTGGTCGCGGAAGGTGGTGTCGCCGATCTCGGCGTAGGCGCGCTGCAGCTGGCGGCGCGACGAGGCGACGCGGCGGGCGATGTCGTCGAGCGAGAGCTCCGTGGCGTACTCGGACTCGACGATGGCGACGGCGTCGTCGAAGAGGCTGGTGCGGTGGCTGATGGTGGAGGGGCGCTGGATGGGCATCGCTCTGGGTACGCAGCCTCCAGCGCGAGAGGATGACCATTGTTGGCACAACAACCACTGTTGGCGCGTCGCAACTTGCCTCTGCCGAAGCGCGAAGTGCTCTATTGTTGAGTGAGAAAGAGACAGACGTTGCAAGCGGCGGAGGTTGATGGATGCAGGTGAAGGACGGCATGAGCTCGGTGGTCCTGTCGGTGGGCCCGACGCACACGCTGCGCGAGGCGGCGAAGCAGATGGCCGCTCGCCGCGTCGGCGCCGCCGTGGTCATGAACCCCGAGGACGAGGGCCCGTCCATCATCACCGAGCGCGACGTCCTCGACTCGATCGGGGCCGGCGAGGATCCCGACTCCGAGCAGGTCTGCGACCACCTGACCTCCGACGTCGTCTACGCGGCGCCCGACTGGTCGCTCGAGCAGGCGGCCGCGCAGATGGTGCGCGGCAAGTTCCGCCACCTCATCGTCATGGAGGGCGGCGACGTCGTCGGCGTCCTCTCGGTGCGCGACGTCGTGCGGTGCTGGACCGACGACGGCGCGGCCTGCGACGTCCCGGCAGACGCGGCGGCCTAGCGGCCGCGACGGCGGTCACTCCCCGCGGGGAGCTTCGGTCGTCGGCATCGCGTGGTGGTCGAGCGGGAGGTGCGTGTACTCCTCGCGCGCCTCGCGGATCCACACGAACAGCACGGCGACCGTCAGCAGCAGCCCGAGGGGCAGCAGCACCTTCGTGAAGATCGTGACGCCCAGCAGCGACATCGTGATGCCGACGGTGAGCAGCAGCGGCTGCAGCGAGCCGCCGGGGATGTGGACCTCTTCGCCGGCGGGCGGGACGGGACGGTCGAGCGGGCTCATCAGGCGGTGTAGAGCCAGGCGGCGACGAACGACATGCCGAACATGAACACGACCACCGCGGTGGCGATGTAGGCGGTCCGGAAGTTCCTGCGTGCGAGCTTGCGATCCATGAGATCCCCAGTCTAGAGACGAGCGTCGAGGACCATCGCGCTGAACAGCAGCGCGAGGTAGGCCAGTGAGAAGAGGTAGAGGCGCAGGGCCGTCTGCCGGCTCGGGTCGCGGTACATGCGCACCGCGCCGGCGATGAAGACGGCGCCGAGGACGAGCGAGGCGACGAGGTACGTCACGCCGAAGCCGCCCGCGCAGAACGGCAGCTGCGTCACCGCGTAGAGCAGGACGCTGTAGAGCAGGATCTGCCGGCGGGTTTCGGCCTCGCCGCGGACGACGGGCAGCATCGGCACGCCGACCTTGGCGTACTCGTCCTTCATGAGCAGCGAGAGCGCCCAGAAGTGCGGCGGCGTCCAGAAGAAGACGATCGCGAACAGGTAGAGCGCGGTGCCGTTGAGCGAGCCCGTTGTGGCCGCCCAGGCGACGAGCGGGGGCACGGCCCCGGCGGCGCCGCCGATGACGATGTTCTGCGGCGTTCGGCGCTTGAGCCAGATCGTGTAGACGAAGACGTAGCCGAGGAAGCCCGAGAACGACAGGCCGGCGGCGAGCGGGTTCGCGAACGCGAGCAGGACGACGATCGAGAGCGCGGCCAGCGTGCAGCCGAACACGAGGCCGGCGGCGGGGGAGATCCTGCCGCTCGGGATCGGCCGGTCGGCCGTGCGCTTCATCTGCGCGTCGATGTCGCGGTCGTAGACGTGGTTGATCGCGCCGGCGCCGCCCGCCGACAGGTAGCCGCCCACCAGCACTGCCAGCACGAGCCCGACGGACGGGTCGCCCGCGACGTACATCGTCGTGACGGTCGTCAGCAGCAGCAGCGACTGCACCGTCGGCTTCGTGAGAGCGACGTAGTCCGATACGACCTGGCGGACGCCAGGGCGGACCGCGGTGACCGTGGTCGCGGGCACCCGTCTCTAGCCGGTGTAGCTGTGCTCGGGCGCGGGGCCGGGGCGCTTGGACAGCTCGACGGTCTGACGCTCGACCTCGCGCCGGATGTCCTTCATCGGCTCGACCGAGCGCACGCGCGGGACCGTGTCGAAGTTGTTGACGGGCGGCGGCGAGGGGATGAACCACTCGAGCGTGTTGCCCTTCCACGGGTCCGGGCCGGCGATCGTGCCGTGCTTGAGCGACCGCGCGACGTTGATGATCGTCACCAGGATGCCCAGGCCGAACATGAACGACCCGACGGTCGAGATGAGGTTGTAGAGCTCGAGGTTGTCGACGTCCGCGTACTCGTAGATCCGTCGCGGCATGCCCTCGAGGCCGATCGTGTGCTGGATCGCGAACGTCAGGTTGAACCCGATGAACATGATCACGAAGGAGAGCTTGCCCAGCCCCTCGCTCATCATCCGGCCGGTCATCTTCGGGAACCAGTAGTAGAGCCCCGCGAAGATCGAGAAGATCGCGCCG
>CADCVT010000008.1 GCA_902806215.1 uncultured Solirubrobacteraceae bacterium
GATCTCGCCCCCGGTGGCGGCGGCCAGGCGCTCGGCGCGCGGGCGCGGATCGCACAGCAGCATCCGCAGCACCGGGATCTCGTGAAGCGCACGCTGCGGGTCGCGGTACAGCGCCAGCGTCGCCTCGAGCGCGGCGAGCGACAGCTTGTCGATCCGCACCGCCCGCGCGAGCGGATGGCGCCGGCACGCCTCGATCGCCTCCCGCGTGCCGACCATGAGCCCCGCCTGCGGACCGCCGAGCAGCTTGTCGCCGCTGAAGCACGCGACCGCCGCGCCGGCCCGGACGCTGCGGCGCACCTCGGGCTCGCCGGCGAGCAGCTCGACCTCGGCGAGGTTGCCGGACCCGAGGTCGTCGATGACCGGCAGGCCGAGCCCGGTGAGCGCCTCGATCTCGACCTCCTCGACGAAGCCGACGACGCGGAAGTTCGACGGGTGCGCGCGCAGGATCACGTCGCCCTGTGCGCTCGCGTAGTCGCGCAGCCGCGTGCGGTTCGTCGTGCCGACCTCGACGAGCCGCGCCCCCGCCTGCGCGACGACGTCAGGGATCCGGAACGACCCGCCGATCTCGACGAGCTGCCCGCGCGAGACGATGACCTCGGCGCCGAGCGCGCCGACGGCGAGCAGCACCGCGGCGGCGCAGTTGTTGACCGCCATCGCGGCCTCCGCGCCGGTCAGCTCGCGCAGAAGCTCCTCGACGTGCGCGTGCCGCGAGCCGCGGCGGCCGTCCTCGACGTCGAGCTCGAGGTTGGAGTAGCCCTCGGCGGTGCGGGCGACGGCATCCCGCGCGGACGGCGCGAGCGGCGCCCGCCCGAGGTTCGTATGCACGACGACGCCGGTCGCGTTGAGTACCCGCCGCAGCGACGGGCGCAGCCGCTCGCGCGCCCGCGCGACCAGGTCGGCGTCGTCGGTCGCGCCGGCGAGCAGCTCGGCCCGGCGCTCCTCGATCACCGCGCGGGCCGCGCTCACCGAGCCGACCTCCGCGCCGAGCCGGTCGACGGCGGGCAGCCCCCTCAGCCGCTCGTCGGTATCGAGCCCTCGACCCACTTGCCCTCCTCCTTCTTCCAGATCGGGGTGTGGAGCTTGATCTCGTCGATGATCTCGCGGCCGCCCGCGAACGCCTCGCCGCGGTGCGGCGCCGAGACCGCGATGAGGATCGACGCCTCGCTGAGCGGGACGACGCCGACGCGATGCTCGACGGCGGCCGCGCACAGCCCGTGGCGCTCGACCGCCGCCTCGGCGATCGTCCGCATCGACGTCAGCGCCATCTCCTCGTACGCCTCGTAGTCGAGCATCGGCACGTCGCGCGTCACGCCGCTGAACGTCACGACCGCGCCGGCGCGCGGGTCGCGCACGAGCCGGCACAGCTCGTCGAGCGAGAGCGACCCGTGCCGCACCGCGACGTGCACCGACGAGCCGCCGCTGACCGGCGGGATGAGCGCGAGCTCGTCGCCCGCCGAGAGCACCGCGGACTCGTCGGCGTACTCGCGGTTGATCGCCATGACGACGGGGAGCCCCTCCGCGACGGGGCCCATGGCCGCGATCGCGTCGCGGACGAGGGCGCCTTCGGGCAGCTCCAGCTCGACCGAGCCGCTTCCGGCGCGCTCCCGCAGCTGGGCGAACAGCCTGACTCTGACCTTCATCACCACAATGGTCCCGCATGGCGGCCATCCAGGGAGTCATCTTCGACTGCGACGGCGTGCTCGTCGACAGCGAGCCGACATCGAACCGCGTCCTCGCGGAGGTCCTCACGGAGATCGGCCTGCCCACGACGACCGAGCAGTCCCTGTCCGCGTACATGGGCAAGTCGTGGGTCTCGATCCTCGAGCTGATCGAAGAGCGCATGGGTCGTCCCACCCCCGCGGACCTGACGGAGATCTACCGCGAGCGCTGCGACGTCGCGCTCGCGACGGTGGAGCCGGTCGCCGGGATCCGCGAGGTGCTCGACACGCTGGCCCTGCCCAGCTGCGTCGCGTCCAGCGGGCCGCACGCGAAGATGGCGGTGACGCTCGGGGTCACCGGTCTCCTCGAGCGCTTCGAGGGACGCATCTTCAGCGCCGCCGACCTCCCCGACGGACGCGGCAAGCCCGCGCCGGACCTCTTCCTGCACGCCGCCCGGGAGATGGGCTTCGACCCGGCGACGACCGCGGTCATCGAGGACAGCGGCCCCGGCTGCGAGGCCGGGCGCGCGGCCGGCATGCGGGTGTTCGCCTACCGCCTCGACGCGGACGCAGCGACCCGCTTCGACGACATGCGCGAGCTGCCGCGCCTCCTCGCGGCGTGAGCCGGTCAGCCGGAGCCGGCTGCGGCCTTGGGGCGCGCGGGCCAGAGCGTGAGCGTGACCGGCCACAGCGACCAGATCGCCAGGACGACCGTCAGCCGCACGATCCAGCCCTCCAGGGCCTCGGTGCGCTCCGGCGCGCCGACCACGAGGATCGCGGCGACGAGCAGCGAGCAGCTGATCGCCCAGGCCAGCGCCGCCCTGCGGAACTCTGCCCACTCGTACCGGGTGCGAGCGCTGCCGTGCTTCGGCCGCCGCTGCGGCCGCGGACCTTCCGCGTAGCGGTGGGCGAACCACGCGTCGGCCCGGCGGATCAGCCCGTGCCCGAACGCGACCGAGAAGCCGAGGTACGCCGCGGCGAGGCCGTGACCGAAGCCCGCCGTCTCGCCGCGGGCGAGGCTGACGACGGTCGCCGCGAGCAGCACGAGGTCGACGAGCGCGACGCCGACGAGCAGCGCGCCGCCGAGCCGCGGGCGCCGCAGGACGTAGCGCGCGACGAGCCCCGAGGCGAGCACCACCCAGAAGCCGATCTCGCAGGCGACGATGACCACGACGAACATGCACCTGTTTTAGCACGAGTGAGTTAAAACCCACCATGCCGAAGCAGGTCGACCACGCCGAACGTCGCCAGGAGATCGCCGCCGCGCTGTGGCGCATCGTCACGACCGACGGGATCGAGGCCGCGTCGATCCGGCGCGTCGCCGCCGAGGCGGGCTGGTCGGCCGGGTCGGTGCGGCACTACTTCGAGACGCAGGGGCAACTGCTCGCGTTCGCGCTCGAGCTCGTGAGCGAGCGCGTCGCGGCACGCATCGCGCTGCTGCCCGCCGAGGACGACCCGCGCCGGCGCGCCGGGTCCCTCCTGCGCGAGCTGCTGCCGCTCGACGCCGAGCGCCGGACGGAGATGCGGGTCTGGTGGGCCTTCACGACGCGCGCGCTCGTCGACCCGGCGCTCGAGCCGCTGCGCCACCGCGCGCACGACGACCTGCGGCAGTTGTGCCTCCAGGCCGCCGACGCGCTCGGCGCGGCCGACGTCGCGCTCGAGGGCGAGCGCCTGCACGCGCTCGTCGACGGTCTGGCCCTGCACGGGCTGCTCGCCCCGGACGTGACGACGCCCGAGCGGCAGGGCGCGCTGCTCGACGCGCACCTCGCGCAGGTGGGCGCGTGAACCGCGAGCGCCTCGTCGCCGCGCACGCCGCCGGCCGCTCGTTCGCCGACATCGGCGCGATGTGGCAGGTCGAGGGCGCGATCGCGCTCGCCGCGCACGCCGCCGGCGCGACCCGCGTCACCGCGATGGACCTCATGCCGCCGACACCTCGGATCGAGGCGTCGCCGGTGCGGTTCGTCCAGGGCGACCTGCACGACGAGCAGGTCATGGCCGAGGTGGGCGAGCACGACGTCGTGTGGTGCTCGGGCGTGCTCTACCACGCGCCGCACCCGCTGCTGACGCTCGAGCGGCTGCGGTCGATCACGACCCAGACGCTGCTGCTCGCCACCGAGGTGCTGCCGCTCCCCGGCCGGTTCGCCGCGTTCGCGCCCGAGCGCTGGATGCACCCGTCGCGGCCCGACCCGCTCGACCCCGCGCGCCGTTACGGCAACTGGTTCTGGCTGCCGACGCCGGCCGCCGTGCGGGCGATGCTGAGCGCCACCGGCTTCACCGTCACCGACGAGCACCGCACGGGCAGGTTCCACCGCACGTACGTCGCGTCGTAGGCTTCGAGGCCGCCATGGCCACGGAAGATCGCCTCACCGTCGCCCCGATCGTGGGGCCCGACGATCCTCGGAAGTTCACCGACTCGGGGATCGAGCTCAAGCCGCTCTACACGCCGGAGGACGTGCCGCCCGACCTCGAGGCGCGCACCGGCGAGCCCGGCGAGTTCCCGTACACCCGCGGCGTGCACCGCGAGATGTACCGCAAGCAGACCTGGACGATGCGCCAGTACGCGGGCTACGCGTCGGCGAAGGAGTCCAACGAGCGCTACCGGTACCTGCTCTCGCAGGGCGGGACGGGCCTGTCGATGGCGTTCGACCTGCCGACCCAGCTCGGCCTGGACTCCGACGACCCGCGCTGCCTCGGCGAGGTCGGCCGCACCGGCGTCGCGATCGACTCGATCGACGACATGCGCACGGCGTTCGACCAGATCCCGCTCGACCAGGTCTCGACGTCGATGACGATCAACGCGCCCGCCGCGATCCTGCTGCTGCTCTACCAGATCGTCGGCGAGGAGCAGGGCGTCCCGGCCGACAAGCTGCGCGGCACGACGCAGAACGACATCCTCAAGGAGTACATCGCCCGCGGGAACTTCATCTACCCGCCCGAGGGCGCGATGCGGCTCACGACGGATCTCTTCGCGTACTGCAAGACCAACGTCCCCAAGTGGAACACGATCTCCATCTCGGGCTACCACTTCCGCGAGAAGGGGTGCTCGGCCGTCCAGGAGGTCGCGTTCACGCTGGCCAACGGCATCGCCTACGTGCAGGCGGCCGTCGACGCGGGCCTGAAGGTCGACGACTTCGCGCCGCGCCTGGCGTTCTTCTTCAACGGCCACAACCACGTCTTCCAGGAGGTGGCGAAGTTCCGCGCCGCCCGCCGGATGTGGGCGC
>CADCVT010000009.1 GCA_902806215.1 uncultured Solirubrobacteraceae bacterium
CGTCGTACTTCCTCGCCGGGGGCGACGCCGACGACCTCATCCAGGAGGGCCTCGTCGGGCTCTACAAGGCCGTGCGCGACTTCCGGACCGATCGTGAGTCGAGCTTCCGCAACTTCGCGGAGCTCTGCATCACCCGCCAGATCATCACCGCGGTCAAGACGGCGACCCGCAACAAGCACACCCCGCTGAACCAGTACGTGTCGTTCAGCGCGAGCCCGGCCAGCGCGCCCGAGGGCGAGCCGACGCTCGACGAGGTCATCGCCGGCCCGGGCGTGCACGACCCGGTCAACCAGGTCATCTCCAGCGAGGAGCTCCAGGCGCTCGTGAGCTGCCTGAGCACGGCGCTGAGCGACCTCGAGTCGCGCGTGCTCGCGCTGTACCTCGACGGCCGCTCCTACGAGGAGATCGGCGGTCGCCTCGCGTGCGACACGAAGACGGTCGACAACGCGCTCCAGCGCGTCAAGCGCAAGGTCGGCGTGCACCTGCGCGCCCGAGCGATCCCGGCGTAACGAAGGTTTCGTACTACCGTCCTCGCAAGCTCGGACGTCCGTCCGACGTCACACGCCCCATGGACGTCCTTCTCATCATCCTCATCGTCATCGCGGTCCTGGTCATCGGGCTCGCGATCGGCGGCTACGTCCTCACCGGCCGCCGCCGCGACCGCGAGCGCGCGGCCCTCGTCGCGCAGACCGAGCAGGCCGACCAGCACCTCGCGGAGGCGCACGCGCAGGACAAGGGCTGGGAGCGCAGCGCCCTCGAGACCGCCGCGCGCCGGATCTACGGCGAGCGCCACGGCGGGGGAGAGCCGCGCGAGCTGCAGCTCGTCCAGGTCGTCGACCGCCCTGGCACCGACGAGGACGAGGCCGTCTTCATGGCCGACGGCGCCGAGCTGCGCCTGGGCCGGCGCGACGGAGAGTGGATCGGCGCCTAGCCGCGCTTCCGGCGGGTATCGCCACCGCGATGCCTGCTCCTCTGACCTTCGCCGGCCGCGCCGTCGTCGGCACCGTCTTCGGCGGGCTCGCCAAGCTCCTCGGCGACCGGCCGATCCACCCGGACGGCGCCGCGTTCAGAGCCGAGCTCGTCGTCGAGACGCCTCGCCTGCGTCGCGCGCGGCTGTTCGCCAAGCCCGCCCGCCACGACGCGTTCGTGCGCCTCAGCCGCGGCTTCGGCCTCCCCGAGCCGGTGCCGGACCTCATGTCGCTGGCCATCAAGGTGCCCGACGCCTACGGCCTGGGCAAGACCCAGGACCTCCTGCTCACCGCGGCCGGCGAGCGCCCGGTCCTGCGCCACCTGTTCGACTGGGGCGGCACCCACGCCGACCGCAGCTACTCGACGGTCCTGCCGTTCAGCGTCGGCGGGGTGACGATGGTCCTCGGCGCCAAGCCGAACGACGACGCGACGGCGTTCGACGTCCGGGCCGCCACGCCGCTCGGGCCGTGGCACACGATCGCGCGTATCGAGCTCGGCGAGCGCCTGAGCGAGGCGGAGGAGGACGCGCTCGCGTTCAACTCGAGCACGACCGGCGGCGGCATCCGGCCGGTCGGCCTGATCAACCGCGTCCGCGAGGCGGCGTACGACGCGGCCGCCGCCGGCCGTAGCTGATCTTCTAGTGTCAGCCCCGGATTGGACTGGGGAACGGCCATGGAGGTGCTGTTGGAATGGGAGGGACGCCAGGTCCTCGTCGTCCCCTTCCTCGGCCCGGGCATCTCGTTCTCGCCGCTGCAGGGACATCTGAAGCTCGAGCACCCGCGCAAGGGCCTCGTCCGGATGCAGCTGCCCCAGATGGCGATCGCGCTGCCGAAGGCGACGTTCATCGACGCGTGCTGGGTCGCCGGCCGCGACGGCAACGCGCTCACGGTCATCCAGGGCGGCGCGCGCGTGGACGTGTTCCTCGACGACGAGTAGCGTCCGGGCCTGATGATCCTCGTCACCGGCGCGACCGGCACCACGGGCTCCGTGGTCCTGCAGGACCTGCTCGACCGCGGCGCGGCCGTCCGCGCGCTCACGCACTCGCCCGAGAAGGCCGACGCGCTGCGCGATCTCGGGGCGGAGGTCGCGGTCGGTGACCTCGCCGATCCGGGCTCGCTCGACGAGGCGATGCGCGGGATCGAGCGAATGTACCTCGTGCAGACGCCGGGCGAGCGCCAGGCCGAGCTCGAGGTCAACGCCGTCTCCGCCGCCGAGCGCGCCGGGGCCTACGCGGTGGTCAAGCTCAGCGCGCTCGGGCAGGACCCGCAGTCGACCGTCCGGTTCGGCCGCACGCACGCGGCCGTCGTCGAGCACCTCCAGGGGTCGAGCCTGCGCTGGACGATCCTCCAGCCGAGCGGGTTCATGCAGAACCTCCTCGGGCAGGCGAAGGCCGTGCAGGAGGGGCGGCTCGTCTCGACCCGCGCGGACGCGAAGATCGCTCACGTCGACGCGCGCGACGTAGGCGCCGTCGCCGCCCGTGCCCTCGCGGAGGAGGGCCACGAGAACTGCACGTACGTCCTCACCGGCCCGGCCGCGGTGACCGATCGCGAGATCGCGGAGAAGCTCGGCGTCGAGCTCGTCGAGGCCTCTCCGGACGACGCGCGCGGCGCCATGCTCGGGGCCGGCTACCCCGAGTGGACCGTCGACGGGCTGCTCGAGCTCGACGAGGTCTACCGCTCGGGCGGTGCCGCCGCGGCGACCGCGGATGTGCTCGCGCTCCTGGGCCGCGAGCCGCGCTCGATCGACGACTTCCTGGCCGATCACGCCGCCGCCTTCAGCGGCGACGCGCCCGCCTCCTAAAGCGCCAAGACGCCAGCGCCGAAAGGTGTAGAGCCGGTACCGTTGCGCTTCCCAACCGGCGTCCCACGCGCCAGTCTGCCCCTCCTGATGCTCCTTCGCCTCCCTCTCGCGGCGCTTGCCGCCCTCGTCGCCCTTGCGCTCGTTCCCGCGCTCGGCCAGGCCGCCATCCCGGGCGCCGTGCCCTCCGTCGAGTACGAGGGGATGCAGAAGCTGAAGTTCAAGATGGGCCCGTTCACCATCCAGCCGGGGCAGAACGAGATCGCCTTCCGCGGCATCGACCAGAAGCCGCAGGTGCCGGGCTACATCACGCGCTTCGAGCCGAACATCGAGCGCCCCGACGGCACCGTCCCGGGCGTCGACGTCATCCACCTGCACCACGCGGTCTGGCTCGCCCGGAGCTACCCGATGTTCGCCTCGGGCGAGGAGAAGACGATCTACCAGTTCCCGCGCGGCTACGGGTACCGCCACGACCCCAAGGACATCTGGGGCATGACGGACATGATCCACAACCTCATGCCCAACGAGGACAAGATCTCCATCACGTGGGAGATGGACTTCGTCCCGCTCGACTCGCCCGGCGGCCGGCAGATCCAGGAGATCGAGCAGACGTGGATGGACGTCGCCGGCCTCAAGGCCTATCCCGTGTTCGACGCCAAGCGCTCGCACGGGACCAAAGGCACGTTCACCTTCCCCGACCAGGTCAAGACCGCGAAGGAGCGCGCGAAGATCGGCGCCGCGCAGTCCTACGTCGTCCCTGAGGACATGACCGTCGTCTGGACGGCCGGCCACCTGCACCCGGGCGGCCTCTACACCGACCTCAAGGTCACCCGCGACGGCCAGACGCGCAACCTCTTCCGCTCGACCGCCGAGTACTGGGAGCCCGCCGGCGCGGTCTCGTGGGACGTGGCGATGACGGCGACCAAGCCCGGGTACCGCGCGCTGCTGCGCAAGGGCGACAAGGTCACGCTCCACGCGACCTACGACACGAGCAAGGCCTCGTGGTACGAGTCGATGGGGATCATGTTCATGTGGTGGGCCAAGGGCGAGCAGCCCGGCGCCGTCGACCCGTTCGCGGGCGCGCTCGAGACCACCGGCGCGATCACGCACGGCCACCTGCCCGAGAACGACAACCACGGCGGCAAGAAGGCGATCCTGCCCGACGCGCGCCGCCTGCTGTCGCCGACCGGTCCGCGCTCGCGCGGCGCCCTCGTCGAGATCAGCGAGTTCCTCTACCGCCGCGGCGACCTCTCGCTCGACGGCCAGGCGCAGCTGCCGCCGACGGTCCGTCCCGGCCAGTCGTTGACGTTCAAGAACCGCGACGCGGGCGAGAAGATCTACCACACGATCACGGCCTGCAAAGCGCCCTGCAACCGCGACACCGGCGTCGCGTATCCGCTCGCCAACGGCCCAGTCGACTTCGACTCGGGCGAGCTCGGCTTCGGCCCGAAGTTCGCCACGCCGACCGAGAACCGCGACTCGTGGAAGACCCCCAGGAACCTCAAGAAGGGGACCTACACGTACTTCTGCCGCGTGCACCCGTTCATGCGCGGCGCCTTCCGGGTCAAGAGCGGCAAGAAGAAGGACAAGCGATGAAGCGCCTCCTGCTCGCGCTGGCGCTGCTTACGCTCGCGCCGTCCACCGCGGCCGCCGAGCTCGAGCAGGGCGAGAAGATCCCGTCGGTCAACTACGACGGCACGCAGCACCTCGAGTACCGCTTCGGCCCGATCGACATCAAGCCCGGCCAGAACGACATCAAGTTCGAGCCGAACAACCTCAAGCCGCAGGTCCCCGGCTACATCACGCGCTTCGAGCCCGACCTCGTCTACGCCGACCGCAAGCGCGGCATCCCGCCGGTCGACGTGATCCACCTGCACCACGGCGTGTGGGTCGTCGACCTCCAGCCGATCTTCGCCGCCGGCGAGGAGAAGACGATCCTCCAGATGCCGCGCGGGTTCGGGTGGAACCACGACCCGAAGTCCACCTGGATCATGAACCACATGATCCACAACCTGCTCCCCAACAAGGACCAGGTCTACATCACCTACAAGATCGACTTCGTGCCGATGGACGCGCCCGCGGCGCAGCAGATCCGGCCGGTGAAGATGAAGTGGATGGACGTCGCCGGGACCGACACGTGGCCCGTGTTCGACGTCAAGCGCCGGTGGGCGAACAAGGAGGGGACCTACACGTTCCCCGACGAGGTCCGCACCGCCGCCGAGAGGGCCAAGATCGGCCCCGACCACAAGTGGGTCCCCGACAAGGACGTCACGCTCATCGGCACCGCCGGCCACCTGCACCCGGGCGGCCTGCACACCGACCTCAACGCGTGGCGCGGCCCGCAGAAGAAGCTCCTGTTCCGCTCCGAGGCGAAGTACTGGGAACCGGCCGGCGCCGTCTCGTGGGACGTCGCCATGACCGCGACGCAGGCCGACTGGCTCGTCAGGGTCAAGCGCAACGACATCCTGAAGGTCAGCGCGACCTACGACGCCAAGCGCGCGTCCTGGTACGAGTCGATGGGGATCATGCCGATCTTCTACTACGAGGGCCACGACGTCGGCGGGACCGATCCGTTCGAGGCGCCCGTGAAGACGACCGGCTCGATCACGAACGGCCGTCTGCCCGAGAACGACAACCACGGCGGCTCGAAGGTCATCCTCCCGGACGCCCGCAAGATGCTCACGTCGGGCGGAGCGCGCTCGAGCGGCGCGCTCGTCGAGATCCGTGACTTCCTCTACGCCCGCGGCGACCTGTCGCTCGAGGGTGACGCCCAGCGCCCGCCGGTCGTGCGCCCGGGCCAGTCGCTGAAGTTCAAGAACATCGACGCCGCCGAGGACGTCTACCACACGATCACGGCGTGCAAGGAGCCCTGTAACAGGGACACCGGCATCGCCTATCCGCTGGCGGACGGCCGCGTCGACTTCGACTCGGGCGAGCTCGGCTTCGGACCGGAGTTCGCCACGCCGACCGCCGGCCGCGACACGTGGCAGACGCCGAAGAACCTGTCGAAGGGCACCTACACGTACTTCTGCCGCGTCCACCCCTTCATGCGCGGCGCCTTCCGCGTGAAGGGCGAGAGCGCGGCGGCGAAGCGCCGCCGCGCAGCTCGCAAGCGCTAGCTCTTGCTCAGCAGGACTAGCGGCGCTTCGCCGCGGTCTTGCGCTTGCTCTTCTTGGCCTTCTTGCACGCGGCGGCCTTGCGCTTGGCCTTCGCCTTCGTGCACGCGGGCTTCTTCTTGGCGGCCTGCTTCGCGTTGGCCTTCGCGGCGGCCGGGGCCGTCGCCTGCGGGGTCGCGGTCGCCTGCGCGGGCGC
>CADCVT010000010.1 GCA_902806215.1 uncultured Solirubrobacteraceae bacterium
TCCAGCAGCCGGATCGATGCGTCGGTCGGCTGAACGTCCACGTAGTCGACGAGCGCTTCATCGACGAGCGTGACGACGCGCTCAGGCAGGCCGGCCAGCAGCTCCTCGAGCTCGGCGACCGGCATGAGCTCGCCGGTCGGGTCGTTGGGGTTGCACACGACGACGAGCCGGGTGCGCTCGTTGACCGCGCGAAGGATGGCGCGAGCGCCGTATCCGGGAACGGGCACCGCGTTGCCGTGCGACCTCCGCGCCATGAGCGGATAGAGCGGATACGAGGGCCACGGCGTGACGAGCTCGTCCTCGGGCTCGAGCAGCGCGGCCGCCGCGGAGGCGAGCAGCTGCGCGGCGCCGTTGCCGATGACGACCTGGTCGCTGCCCACCGCGTGGCGGTGCGCGAGCTCGGCGCGCAGGGCTCCCGCGTGCGGGTCGACGTAGCGATGCAGCCCGCGGCGCGCGGCGAACGTGATCGCGTTGACGACGAAGTGGTGGGGGAGGCCCGGCCACGTCGTGCGGGACAGGTCCAGTGGGTCCACGCGCGCGAGCTCGGCCGCCCGGCGCTCCTCGGCCTGACCGCGCAGGTCGCGCCCGACCTCCTCCGGCGACAGCCCCTGGAACTGGCGGTAGTAGTCGAGCAGGCCCATCAGTTGCGCGGGGCCGCCGTCGGGCCCGGACCCTCGATCACCAGGAACCAGATGGTGAACAGGGTCACCCCGACGACCGCGGCGACCGCGAAGATCGGGCCGATCATCCCACTGCGCTGGTCGTAGCCCGCGGCGCGGCGGACGAGGATCCAGAAGCCGTCGAGCCGCTTGAGCAGCGACAGGCCGGCCAGCAGCGTCAGGATCATGCCGAGGAAGGCGACGCCGATCGAGAGGATGATCGAGTCGGCGTGGTACTTGATCTGGCCGCCGATCCAGAGCCAGGCCATCGGGATGGGGCCCCAGAACGAGCCGGCGACGAGGACCATGATCCCGAGGATGCTCGCGCTGAGGACCTCGTCCATGAGGCGGCGGGCCCCCAGCTTGCGCTTGGGGGTCTCGCGGTAGCGGACCGGCGCGGTGCCGGGCCTACGGCCGATGAAGAGGCCGCCGTTGTCGGTCGGGTCGGTGCGCACGAAGAACCCAGGTTACCCGTGAGAACGATCCGCCAAGGGCGGATCCCTCCTCAGATGCGTCGGGTTGTCAGCTTCGCTGCCGCTCGCTCAGTGCCTGCCGTGATGGCGATGCGGACCGTGTAGGTGCCTCGGCGGGGGAGGCGCTCGGCCTCGAGCCGCAGCCGGTGGGTGATGCCGGCGCCGCGGTCAGACGCACGGAAGCGCCGGACGACGCGCGTGCCGCGCAGCACGGTGACCGAGACGCGGGCGCGCCGCGCCAGCCGGAATGCGATCGAGAGGTCGCGGTTCGAGCGCCCGCCGAAGACCGGCCGCTCGAGCTTGAACGTCGTGAGCAGCCCGCACGACGGCGGGCGGTCGAACGACCCGGCGACGGAGAACCGCCCGTCTCGTCGCAGCAGCGTGATCCGGCGCTCGCTGACGCGGCCGCCGCGGACCGCCACCCGCAGTCGCGCGAAGAGCACGCCGTCGCGCACGCGGGGCCCCCGTCCCGACCACGTGAAGGAGCGGCTGCGCACGAAGCGCGCGACCCGCCGGTTCCCCGTGACCCGGCCGCCGGCCGACTGCTGGAAGACGTCGATGCGCACCGGCCCGGTCGCGGCGGCGGTGCGCGAGAACGAGAAGGCGAGCCGTCCGCCGCGCAGCGGCCGCACGCGAACGTTCCGCAGCCCGGGGGTGACCGTGCATCCCGACCCCCGGCGCGTCGGCGGCTGGACGCGGGTGTCCCCCGTGAGGACCGGCGTTGCCGGCGGCGGCGCCGGCGCACACGACCGCGGCGGCAGCCCCGAGAACGCCTCGACGAGCACGCGGGACGAGGGATCGGCGTTGCGCGGCGGCGCGCAGCCGAACAGGGCCATGACCGTCGGGGCGACATCGACGTTCTGCGCCTGACGGACGTTGATCAGCGTGTCGTCGAACCGCTCGCCCGCGAAGTTGCCGAGCTGCTGCTGGACGACGTTCGGCCCGCCGGACACGACGGCGAAGAAGTTGTCGGACGTGAACGGGCTCCCGTGGTTGCCGGTGAGTGCGCCGCCCGCAGCGTCGAAGGCGAAGCCGTCGTTCGCGGTGACGTACAGGTCGCCGGTGCGGGGCCCCGCGATCTTCCAGCCCGGGTGGGCGCCGTCGAGCGTCTTGTCCGCTCCCGGGTCCTTGGCGTTCGGCTTGCGGTAGAGGACCTCGTCGATCGGGTTCGACGGCGGCTCCGTGGTCATGAGCACCCGCCGGGCGTCGGCGAGCGCCTGGTCCTGCTCGGCCTGCGGCGCCGTGCGGTCGCGCAGGTAGATCATGTCGACGCTGCCGTTGTTGACGGCCAGGAAGCGCCCGCGCGTCGACGGGTCCGCCTCGAGGAGAGGCGCCAGCAGCGTGGCCCCGAGCCGGGTCGTGTCCATCGAGTGGTCCGAGACGAGGATCATCGTCGTGCGCTCCCAGAGCCCGAGACGCTTCTGGTTGGCCACGAAGTCCTGGATCTCCTGGTCGGCGAGACGGATCGCGGCGCGATAGGCGGAGCTGAGGTCCGGCCCGCCGGTGCCGTGGCCGGTCGAGTCGACGTTCGGCAGGTTGACGAACGTGAGGTTCGGGCGCTTGGTCTGGCCGTCGGCCGGGACGCCCTCGTTCACCGTCCGGATCACCTCGGTCATCACCTGATCGTCCGTCGGCGCGTAGCCGTCGGGAGCCCGGCCGGTCCCGCGGCAGTAGGGCGGCGGCTCCGACTCACCCGGGGTGCACGGCGTGAACAGGAAGTCGGCGTCGAACGTCTTGGGGTCCACCTTCTTGCCCGAGAAGATCGCGGCGAGCTTGGGCTTCCCGAAGATGCCGGCCGTGGTGATCGCCGAGCCGGCCTGGCGCTTGGCCGCCGCGAAGAAGTCCTCCGCGAGCACGCACGCCGGCTCTTCGCCGTCGACCTGCTCCGCCTCGTTGCCGATCTCCTCGTTGGCGCTCGCCTGACCGCTCCCGCCCTCGTTCGTCCCCGTCGGGGTGTCGGACGCGGTGTCCGCCCCGCTGGCCGTCGCGAGGTCGCCGTCGCAGTTGCGCTTGGACGACTCGGAGAACACCGCGAACGCGTTGCCCGGGTTGCCCGAGCGATCGCCGAACGCACCGGTGGCCATGCCGACGTGGTTCGTGTTCGTCTCGGCCGTCACGAGGCCGCGGGACTCCTCGTACAGCGTCGTCCGTGCGGCCTGCTGTCCGCCGATCAGGCTGCGGATGAACGGCGCGTTCGTGGCGTCGACCGCGTCACCGTCGAGGCCGTCGATCGAGAAGACGTAGACGAGTGGCCGGGTCGTGTCGTCCTGGACGGTCGTCTGCTGCGCGGAGGCAGCGGCCGGAGCGACCATCAGGGCGAGCACGAAGGGGAGCAGGGCGCGGCAGGGCATCCCACACCGTTAGCACCTCCGCGGCCGCGATAACGCCGGTTTCACCGCAGCTGGTTGCGGGGCGCCAACGGTCGTGAACAGTTGGTGAAGCGACGCGACATCCGCGGCCCTGTGGTGATGTGTGGGAGGTGCGCCGAGCCCTCCCCTTCGCCGGCGGCACCGCTCTTGCGGTCGCTGCCGGCATCACGTTGTCCGCCTTCGCGGGCGCCGGACCCGCCTGCGCTCAGGACGTCCCGCCGCGGCTCGCCTGCCCGGCAGGCCAGGCGGCGCCGCCCCAGGCGACCGTCGTGAACCGCCCGACCGCGCCGTCGTGCTCGGTCGCGAACCTGCTGCGGTCCGCGTCGGTCCGGCCCGCCGGCCGCGGCCTGACCGTCTCCGTCCGCCGTCGCCGGGCGAGCCGGGTGACCGTCTCGGTGTTCCAGACCGCGAGCACGCGCGCCGTCCTCGGCGAGCGCCTCGTGTTCCGCACGACCGCGCGCCAGAGCGCGGTCCGGTGGGCCGGCCGCCGCCAGGCCCGCCGCGCCACGCCGAGCGACGGCGTCTTCTTCGTCCGCGTCAGCGCCCGCGCGGGCTCGGCCGTCGATACCCGCCGGTTCGCGCTGCGCCGCACGCGCGGGCGCTTCACCGTCCTGCGGACGTTCGCCCGCCGCGACGGCTGCGCGGACCTGCGCTCCTTCAAGGTCGAGCGCCCGGCGTTCGGCGGCCGGGGCAGCCGCGCGGTCGGCGTCTCGTTCCGCATCGCGCGCGACGCGCGCGTCACCGTCGAGCTGCGCCGCGGCGGCCGGACCGTCCGGCGCCTCACGAGGAGCGCGCGTCGCGCCGGCGTGCTGCACCGGCTTCGGATCGCGCCTGAGCGCCTCCCGCGCGGCCGGTACGAGGTGCGCCTGCGGTTCGGCACGACCACCGCCTCGCTGTTCGTGGAGAGGATCTGATGCGGCCGACGACGAGACGCTCCTTCCTCGGCGGCGCGGCCGCCGGTGCCGCGGCGCTGGTCGCGCTGCGCGACCCGTTCGCGTTCGCGCAGGGCGGGGTCCCCGCCGCGCGTGGCGGCACGTTCGCCCAGGGCGTCGCCTGCGGGCAGCCGAGCACGAACGGGATCACGCTGTGGTCGCGCGTCGACGGCCTGGAGCGCGAGAGCCGGGTGCAGTTCGAGGTCAGCCCCGACCGGGACTTCCGCAACGTCATCCACCGCCAGGACGCGCTCGTCTCGCCGGAGAACGGCTACACGGCGCTGCAGCGCATCGACGACCCGCGCGTGCTCAAGCCGGGCGAGCAGTACTTCTACCGCGCCCTGACGTGCGACACGAACTCGTCGGTCGGGCGCTTCCGGACCGCTCGCCCGGCGGACTCGCGCGAGACCGTCCGCATCGGGTTCTTCTCCTGCCAGGACTGGGAGGCGGGCTTCTACACCGCGCACGCCGGGCTCGCGCGCGAGGACCTCGACTTCGTCGTGTGCCTCGGCGACTACATCTACGAGCGCAGCTTCTACCAGGGCCCGCGCGTCGACCCGATCGGCGAGGTCGAGACGCTCGCCCAGTACCGGCAGAAGTACGCGCTCTACCACTCCGACCCGGCGCTCGTCGACGTGCGCCAGCAGTTCCCGATCATGGCGATCTGGGACGACCACGAGGTCGAGGACAACTACGCCGCCGACAAGCCCGGCGGCGCCACGATGAAGCGCGACATCCCGTACCCGCAGCGGCAGGAGAACGCCTACCGGGCGTTCTTCGAGCACATGCCGCGCATCCGTGTCCCGCAGGACCAGAACCGGATCTACGGCAACGTCTCGCTCGGCGGCACCGCCGAGGTGTTCCTGCTCGACCAGCGCCAGTACCGCACCGACCAGCCCTGCAACCCCGACGACTCGGGGTTCCGCGACAACGAGGAGTGCCCGACCAACGAGAAGCTCTACGCGGAGGCCGCGACGCTCCTCGGCGCCGAGCAGACCACGTGGCTGCGCGACGGGCTCAAGCGCTCGGGCTCCACGTGGAAGGTCATCGGCAACCAGCTCATGATCATGGCGCTCGACGTCGGCACGCCTGGACTGCCGATCAACGACGACCAGTGGGACGGCTACGGCTTCAACCGCGGCGAGCTCCTGAGCTTCGTCGAGCGCGAGGGCATCAAGGACGTCACGTTCCTCACCGGGGACATCCACACGTTCTTCACCGGGCAGGTCGCGCCGAGCGGGCGCACCATCGACCCGGACGGACCGTCACCGGCTCTCGGCGACAACGGGCGGTACAGCGAGGTGCCGGTCGCCACCGAGTTCGTCGGCGGCTCGATCACGTCGCGCGGCCTCGGCGACGCGTCGCCGGCCGAGGGCGGCATCGGCCCGACCGCGCAGGCGTTCGAGACCGCGCTGCTCGCCGAGAACCCGCACATCACCTACGTCGACGGCGAGCGCGGCGGCTACGGCGTGCTCGAGGCGAAGCCCGACGAGCTGCGCGTGCGCTACCGGACCCCGCTGACGACGCAGGCGCGGACGAGCGAGATCGTCACGAGCGCGGAGTTCCGCGTCGCGGCGGGAACGACCGACATCGAGATCTCCGCCGTGACGTCGGGGACCTCCCGCCCGTGAAATCGATCCGCCAGAGGCGGACCGATTCCATTGCGGCAATGGCCCAGGGGGCCATTCCCGCGGCGACAGATGGGCGCTAGCTGTAGAGCTGGTCGAACAGGCCGGCGTACTTCTCGTTGACGACGTTGCGCTTGACCTTCAGCGTCGGCGTCAGCTCGCCGGTCTCCTGCGAGAGGTCGTGGTCGAGGATCACGAACCGCTTGACCTGCTCGACTTGGGCGTACTTGCCGTTGATGCGGTCGACCTCGGTCTGGATGAGCTCGCGCACCTTCTCGTTCTCGGCCAGCGACGGCATCGAGCGATCCTCGATGCCGTTCTGCTCGGCCCACGGGCCGATCTCCTCCTCGTCGAGCGTGATCAGCGCGACGGGGAACGGCCGGCGGTCGCCGTGCATGACGCACTGCGACACCCAGCGGA
>CADCVT010000011.1 GCA_902806215.1 uncultured Solirubrobacteraceae bacterium
CCCGACGGCGGCCAGGCCGCGGCTGATCGCCGCGCTGATGATCGCCTACTCGCTGGTGACGCTCGGCGGCATGGCGCGCTTCGGCGTCGCGCGGTGGCTCGAACAGGGCGAGGCGTTCAGCGTCTACACGTGGGTCCTCGCGACGCTGTCGCCGGTCGAGGTGCGCGACGGCCGGCTGGGGTTCCGGGCGCCCCTGGTCGGCGTGACGCGGCTGGCCCCGGCGCCCGCGGTCGTCGCGTTCATCGGCGTGCTGATCGGCACGGTCACGTTCGACGGCTTGAGCGGGAGCCGCGTGTGGCAGGAGCGCGACGTGGTCGCGACCGAGCGGCTGATCGAGCTCGGCGTCGACCCGTTCTGGGCGGGGATCGCCGTCGCGACGATCGGGCTGCTCGTCGCGCTCGCCGTTGTCATCGGCCTCTACGAGCTGTGCTCGCACCTCGCCGCGAACCTCGGCCGCTGGGGCCGCGGCTCGAGCCGCGCCGCGATCGCGCTGGCCCATTCGCTCGTGCCGATCGCGCTGGCGTACTTCGTCGCCCACTACTTCACGCTGTTCGCGTTCCAGGCGCAGGACCTCGTCCGGCTCGCGTCGGACCCGTTCGGCGAGGGCTGGGACCTGTTCGGCACCGCCGACCACCGCATCGACTTCCAGCTCGTCTCGCCGAACGCGATCTGGGCGGTGCAGGTCACGGCGATCGTCGGCGGCCACGTCGCGGCGCTCGCCCTCGCGCACGACCGCGCGCTCGAGCTCAGCGCCGACCACCGCGCGGCGGTCCGCTCGCAGTGGCCGATGCTCGTGCTGATGGTCGCGCTCACCGTGGCCGGTTTGTGGTCGCTCTCCGAGGGGATGGCGGAGACATGATCGGCGGGCATGACGACCACGACGCAGACCACCCCGGCGCCAGTGAGCGAGACGGCGACTGGGTGTTCGAAGGGAACCTCCGCGCGTTCATGGACGGGCTCGCGCACGCCGTGGGCTACGAGTTCGACGACCGCGACTGGACGGCGGTGGAGCACGCGTTGTTCAAGGGCGAGGATGCCGACGAGAGGGTGCTCGACTACCCGCTCGAGGGACACGCGGTCGCGAGGCTTCGCCTGCTCTTCGAGCCGGGAGACTCCGCCGTCTGCTTCGAGCTCCGGGCCGACCCCGCGACGATCGCGCAGGCTCGGACGCTCACCTACCTCGCGCAGTCGTACGACATCACGCAGATCCCCCACTAGCGGCGCTCCACCTCAGGAGAACCACGGAGGCGGCACGCTCAGCTCGGCCGTTGCCACTCAACCGAATGGACATCGTGGTAGGCGCCGGCCAGCCGCAGGCCGGCATCGGCCGGGCCTGCTCAACGACCTCGACGGGACGGTGGTGCTGGCGGTGCAGGCCGTGCTGGCGCTCCCAGCCGCTCGCGCACCGCCGGGCAGGACGCGTCGGCGCGCATCTACGAGCACGTCGACGAACGACGGCACCGGAAGGTCGTGCTCGTCGTGCGGCACGCCGGCGCGCCGGCCCCGGGCTAGGCGACCGACTCGGGACCGCGGTCGCGGTAGCGGTCGCGGAACGCGCGCAGGGCGTCGAAGGAGCGGTCGGTCAGCGTCTCGCACAGGACGCCCTGGCCCCACGCGGTCGCCGCGACCTCGCAGCGCATGCCGGTCGCGTTCTCGACGAGGAGGACGTGCTGGGGGTCCTCCTCGTACAGCGCGACGAGCTGCTCGAGCTTCTCGCGCGCGATGCCCGGGCGGTACTGGATGACGACGCGCCCGTGCTCCTGCGCGTGGACGACCTGCCCGGTCGGCGGCGGCGCCTGCCCGGCGTAGTTGCCGTCCTGGGTCCACGTGAACGCGTGCGGGCCGTTCGTCGGCGGGTTCGTCGGGTACGCGACGGGGTCGTCGGTGTGGTCGTTGATCCCGAACGCGTACGGGTGGCTGATGCGCTGCGCGTCCGCGCGGCGGACCGCTTCGCCGAGGTCGGTCACGACGCGCTCGGGGATCGGCCGCGACCCGATCTCCGACGACCCGGGATCGGGCGCCGACGGGCTGAACACCAGGGCCGGGACGAGGATCACCGCGAGCAGCGCCGCGACGCCGCCGGCCAGCCGCACCCGCCGCCGCTGCGTCGCCGCGCGAGCCGCGCGGCGCTCAGCGGCGAGTCGTTCCTCGCGTACGGCCTGCTTGCGCTGCTCCCGCGAGCTCATCGCCGGCACGGTAAGGAGCGGCGATAAAGCCCACGTACGGCGTCCTCACTCCTGTATAAGCAGCCCGTCGAGCAGCGCCTGGAGGACCTGGGCGACCTCGGCGCGCGCGGCGGCAGCGTCGTCCGCCGTCGCGATCACCAGCGCGGCCTCGTCGAGTGCTCCGATCAGGACGTGTGCGAGCGCCCGCAACGGGTGGGGGGCGATCTGGCCCGTGTCCATCGCCGCCTGGAGCAGCTGCTCGGTCAGTCCGAGCCCGTACTTCAGCGCGACGTCGCGAAAGCCGGCCCAGCCGAGGACCACCGGCGCGTCGAGCAGCACGATCTGCCGGACCTCGGGTTCCTGCGCGAGGTCGAGCCACTGGTCGGTCGCGGCCCGCAGCGCCGCCGCGGGGCTCGAGGCGCCGGACGCGACGACGCCTTCGGCGAGGCGGCGCGTCGCGTCCTCCTCGACCGCTTCGACGACCGCGAGGAACAGCGCCGCCTTGTCGGCGAACTGGTGGTACATCGCTCCGCGCGTCACGCCGGCCGCCGCGGCGATCTCGGGCGTGCCCACGTCGGTGTACCCGCGCGCGGCCCAGAGCGGCCGCGCGGCCGCGACCAGCGCGGCGCGCGTCGCGGCCGACCGTTCCTCCTGGGTGCGTCGCTTGACTTCCATGCAGTGTGTTCGTAAGTTACAGGCAGACTGTACGCAACTACGGAGGTCTGATCATGCCCCACGTCGAGGTGCCTGCCGGAAGGATCCACTACGAGGAGGCCGGACCCCGCGACGGACGGCCGCTCGTGTTCGTGCACGGGGTCTTCGTCAACGCCTCGCTGTGGGGTCCGCTCGTCGAGCCGCTGGCCGCGCGCGGGCTGCGCTGCATCAGGCCGACGTGGCCGATGGGAGCGCACACCGAGGCTACGAGGCCCGGCACCGACCTCTCCCCGAGCGGCATGGCGCGGATCGTCGCCGACGTCCTCGACGCGCTCGACCTGCGCGACGTGGTGCTCGTCGGCAACGACAGCGGAGGCGCGATCAGCCAGGTCGTGGCGGCCGAGCACCCCGACCGCCTCGGCGCCCTCGTGCTGACGAACTGCGACACGCTCGAGCACTTCCCGCCGCGCGTGTTCAAGCCGCTGCCGCGGCTCGTGCGGATCCCGGGCGCCATGCGCGCGCTGCTCCAGCCGTACAAGGTCGGCGCGTTCCGGCGCTCGCCGCTCGGCTTCGGCCTGCTGTCGCACAAGGGCTTCGACGACGTCGCCGCGCCGTGGATCGCGCGCCTCTACGCCGACCGGGGGGTCTTCGAGGACTGCCGCCGCTTCCTGTCGGGGATGAACTCCGGCGCGACGCTCGGCGCGGCGCAGACGCTCAGGACGTTCGGCAAGCCGATCGTCCTCGTGTGGGGCAGCGACGACGTGATCTTCACGGTGGCGCAGGCGCGCCGTTTCGCGGACGTCGTGGGCTCCGGCGTGCGGCTCGAGCTCGTCCCGGGCGCGCGGACGTTTCCGATGTTCGACCAGCCCGCCCGGATCGCCGAGCTCATCGCCGAGGTCGCCGAGACGGCGGAGGCCCCCGCAGCGGCGTCCGTCGCCTGACCGGCCGCGACCCCCAGGGGGAACATGGGGGGTGGCCCCTCATGCGGTGGGGGCCGTTCGAGCGGAGAGTGGCTCCTGCAACCGCGATCCCCACCGCCAGGAGCCACCGTGAACACCCGCCGACTCATCCTCATCGCAGCAGCCGCCGCCACCTCCGCCCTCGTCGCGCCCGCCGGCGCCGATGCAGCCGTCTGTTACAAGGCGCTCGACGGCGGAGCATCGATCGAGGTCAAGCAGAACGGCGCGCAGGCCGCCACGGCCGAGCTCAACAACGGCTCGGTCTTCACCACCGATCACGCCACTCTGACGGTCAACGGGATGGACTACCCGGCGGCCGACGACAACGCGTGCACGACGACCGACACGTCGATCGACTACCCGTGGGCGCCGTACGGCGCCGGTCTCTCCGTGAAGCGCCAGGTCTCGTCGGCCGAGGGCCGCCTGCGTTGGATCGAGACGATCACGAACGCGAGCGGCGCGCTGAAGTTCGTCGACGTGGACTTCGCCTTCGAGGTCCTCGGATCGCAGGCCTCGGTCGCCTCCGGGATGGGCGACGGCCCGAAGGTCGACGCCACGGATCACTGGTCGGTCCACAAGAACCAGGGCAACTCGTTCCCGTTCCTGCAGTGGGGGCAGAAGCACCCCCAGCCGCTCGACCCCACCATCCACTCGTCCGGCAAGGACGTGTGGGAGCCGCAGAACGGCGCGATGGCCGACGCGTTCCTGCACTACGAGGACATTCCGATCGGGCCGGGCAAGACGATCCAGCTCATGCACACGGGCGGGGCCACGGGGTCGCAGCAGGCGTCGATCGACGCCGCCAGCAACGGCGCGGCGCCCTTCTCGGGCATGACCCGCGACGAAGCCGTGCGGATCGTCAACTGGGGCGACGACCCGGACAACGACGACACCTCGACCAAGGACGACCTGTGCCCGGGCGTGCGCGGCAACAACGAGGTCGGCTGCCTCGAGCTCGAGAGCAAGCCGTTCGAGAAGCCCGCGGACAAGCCCGCCGATCAGCCCGCCGGCGGCGGCGGCAGCCCGGCCGCCGACACGCCCCCGGCCGTCACGCCGCCCGCGATCACGCCGCCGGTCGTCGCTCCGCGCAGCGCCGCCGACGTCCGCGCGCCGCGGATCACGGTCACCAAGCTCGGTCGCTCGGCGAAGCGGTCGCTGATCGCCGGACGCGGGCTGAAGCCGCGCATCGCGTGCGACGAGGCCTGCTCGGTCAAGGTCGAGATCACCGGTCGCAAGCGCGGCAGCCGCAAGGCGACGACGCTGCTCACGCGCTCGGCGCGCGGCGGCTCGCTCGTGCCGCTGAAGCTCAAGGCCGGTCTGAGCCGCACGATCAAGCGCGTCATCGTCACGATCACCGCCACCGACGCGGCGGGCAACCGCAGCACGGTCAAGCGGACGGTGAAGGTCACCCGCTAGCGCAGCGCCGAGGGACGTAGGTGCATGGCACCGGACGAATGTCTGATGGCACTCCGGATTGCGGGGCGCTTAGGTTTGCACCATCCCGTTCCCCGCGACCACAGAGGAGACTTCGATGATCGTCGACGGCAGCACCTGGCGTTAGTTCCTGGACCGGGTCGTCGCCGAGCGACGGCCCGAAGGGTCCTGGCCGGGAGGCGTCCGCACGCCTCCCGGCCACGAGGCCGCCTGGCCGAGCGGCCGGTGTGGCGCAGGCTGGCCTGAGGTCAGTCTTCGACGCAGGCGGCCGCGCTGGATCTCCGCAGGCAGGAGCGCAGCACGCGCAGCGCGGCAGGGGTCGTGCGCATCGTCGTCGTGATCGGCGCGAGGTCCGGCGCGGAGACCCGGACGCGGAGCCGCCCGGTGCGCGCCAGCAGTCGCGCGCCCGCCGGCTCGAGGAAGTGCTCGGGATCGAGGACCGACTCCTGCGAGCGGCGGCGCGTGACGGCACCCCCGGCTCGGCGCGCCGCGTCGATGCGCACCGCGTCGGGACACTGGGCGAGGCTGTACTCGTGACAGCGCACCGGGGCCAGGACGCGCAGGATGCCGTCGAACTCGACGAGCTCCACGCGCCGCCGCAGCTGCACGCGGCAGCGGCCGGTCGACGAGAGCGTGACCGGCCGGCCGACCCGCTCGACCCGGACGTCGGCGCCGCTGCACGTCGCGCGCGCCCAGACGATCCGGTCGCCGCGCAGGTCAACCTCCCCGGCGAAGTGCTCGCGGCCGCGCAGCGTCACCACGTCGCGGCGTGACCCGTCGAGGCCGATGATCTCGAGGCCGCGTTCCTTGCGGGCGAGCACGCGGTCGCCGTCCATGCGGCGCGCGCTGAAGGTCGGGAGCGGGTGGATCGTCCCGTCGTCGAGGGTCCGCCAGGCGGCTCGCCCGCCCGTGTCCACCAGCACCTTGCCGTCGGTCTGGAGGTCGATCAGGCCCTCCTGGAAGAACCGGGTCACCACCCGCCCGGCGACGGCGTCGTAGATCACGATGTGCTGGTCGGCCGCCTCCCAGGCGGCGTAGCGGCCGGCGACGTGCACGTCGTCGCTCGACGCGGTGTCGCGGTACTCGCCGGCCGGGCCGCGCACGGTCACGACGCCCTTGTTCTCGGCGGCGCAGCGGGACTGGTGGACCGCGACGACCTCCCCGTCGGCCTCGGCCGCGGCGATCTGGCACCGGCCCGAGCCGACCGGCGCGACCGTGCCGCCGCGGAAGCGACCGACGTCGCCGAACGCCGGGGAGAAGCAGTCGCCGCCGCAGGTCTGGTGCAAGGAGCCGTTGATGCCGGTAAATGAGAACGTGAAGCCGTCGCTCCCGCCCGCGAGGGTGTTCTCGATGCCCGAGAGGACGCCGCGCTCGCCGCGCGGGTCGCGCAGCGTCTGCACTCGCAGGCGCTGCCGCGGCGCGCCGGCCTCGACGCTCACGCTGCCGTCGAGGGCGTCCTGGGTCCACACGGGGCGCTCGCCCGAGAGCACGGGCCCGGCCGACGGGACGGTCAGGAGCGGGAGGACGGCAATCGCGGCGAGGCGCACGATCGGTGACAACGGGCCGATGCACCTCGATGTTGCGCAGTGGGGGGCGAACGTGTCGGCCTCGGCACCTATCGTCCTGCGTCCCGTGTTCGCGATCAACCGACCCTGACCCTCCCGTGCTGCACGTCCATCGAGCGGAGCGGGCGGACGGGCTGGTCGCCGCGCTGCGGGACCTGCTGAGCGACCCGCTCGGCGATCCGTTCGCCCCCGAGGTCATCGCGGTCCCCACGCGCGGGATGGAGCGGTGGCTGACGCAGCGCATGTCCCTGCGCCTCGGCGCGACGCCGGGCCGGGCAGACGGGATCTGCGCGAACGTCGAGTTCCCGTTCCCGCGGCGGCTGGCCGGCGACGCCGTCGCTGCCGCCTCCGGCATCGATCCCGACGCCGACCCGTGGCTGCCCGAGCGCGCGGTCTGGCCGCTGCTCGAGGTCGTCGACGCCTCCCTGGACGAGCCGTGGCTCGAGGTGCTCGCCAAGCACTTCGGCGCGGCCGAGGACGAGGCACGGCGGACCCGGCGCTTCAGCACCGTCCGCCACCTCGCCGACCTGTTCGACCGCTACGCGCTGCACCGGCCCGACCTGGTCCGCGCGTGGGCCGCAGGGTCCGACGAGGGCGAACGCTGGCAGGCCGAGCTGTGGCGCCGGCTGCGCGAGCGCCTCGACGTGCCGTCGCTCGCCGAGCGCATCGAGGCTGCCTGCGACGCGATCCGCGCCGACCCGGCGCTGGTCGACCTCCCCCCGCGCCTGTCGCTGTTCGGCCTCACCCGGATCCCGGCCGGCCACCTCGACGTGCTCGAGGCGATCGCCGGCGCGCGCGACGTCCACCTGTTCCTGCTGCACCCGTCGCCCGCGCTGTGGGAGCGGCTGCGCGGGGAGCCGTCGGTCACGCGGCGCGCTGACGACGAGACAGCCACGCTCGCCCAGCACCGGCTCATCGCGTCGTGGGGGCAGGACGCGCGCGAGATGCAGCTCGTCCTCGCGGGCGCGTCGCGCGAGACCGTCGAGCACCACCACGACGTCGAGGCCGCCGAGGACTCGCTGCTCGGGCGCATCCAGGCCGACGTGCGCGCCGACCGCGCGCCCGCCGGCCTCCCGCTCGACGACGAGCCCGACGGGCGCCCGCTCCTCGACACGACCGACCGCAGCGTGCAGGTCCACGCGTGTCACGGGCGCGCGCGGCAGGTCGAGGTGCTCCGCGACGCGATCCTCCACGAGCTCCAGGAGGACCCGACGCTCGAGCCGCGCGACGTCATCGTCATGTGCCCGGACATCGAGGAGTTCGCGCCGCTCGTCCACGCGACGTTCGGCGCCGGCGAGGTCGGCGACGACGACGAGCTCGACACGCTGCCCGACGACGTCCGGCCGCCCGACCTGCGCGTCCGCCTCGCCGACCGGTCGCTGCGCCAGACGAACCCGGTCCTCGGCGTGGTCGCCGCGCTCATCGACCTCGCGGCGCAGCGGCTGACCGCGTCCGAGGTGCTCGACCTCGCCGACCGCGAGCCGGTGCGCCGGCGCTTCCGGCTCGACGACGACGACCTGGGGCGGATCGAGGACTGGGTCGCCGACAGCGGGATCCGCTGGGGGCTCGACGCCGCGCACCGCGCGCCGTTCAAGCTCGACGGCATCCCGGCGGGCACGTGGCACGCCGGCCTCGATCGCGTGCTCGTCGGCGTGACGATGACCGAGGAGGGCCAGCGGCTGTTCGAGGGCGTGCTGCCGGTCGACGACGTCGAGAGCGGCGCGATCGACCTCGCGGGCCGGTTCGCCGAGCTCGTCGACCGCCTCCAGGACGGGCTCGACGCGCTGCGCGCACCGAAGCCGATCGACGCGTGGGCGGCCGCTATCGGCGCCGCTGCCGACGCGCTCACCGCGACGTCCCAGCGCGACGCGTGGCAGCGCGCGGAGCTGCAGCGGATCCTCGACGACGTCGTCTCCGAGGCGACGTCGGGCGACCAGCTCGCAACGGCGCACCTCGGCCTGCCAGAGGTGCGCGCGCTGCTCGACGACCGGCTTCAGGGGCGCCCGACGCGCGCGAACTTCCGCACCGGCCACATGACCGTCTGCACGCTCGTGCCGATGCGCTCGGTCCCGCACCGGGTGGTCTGCCTGCTCGGCCTCGACGACAACTGCTTCCCGCGCAAGGCGCCGCGCGACGGCGACGACCTCATGCTCAACGAGCCGCGCGTGGGCGAGCGCGACCCGCGCAGCGAGGACCGGCAGATGCTCCTCGACGCGCTCATGGCCGCGACCGACCGGCTCATCGTCACCTACACCGGCAACGACGAGCGCACGAACGCGGTGCGCCCGCCCGCCGTGCCGGTCGGCGAGCTGCTCGACGTCGTCGACCGGACGGTGCGGCTCGACGACGCGAACAGGCCGGCGCGGACCGCCGTCGTCACGCGCCACCCGCTGCAGCCGTTCGACGCGAGGAACTTCACGCGCGGCAGGCTCGTGCGCGACCGCGTGTGGAGCTTCGACCGGGTCACGCTCGCCGGCGCCCGCGCGCTCGACGCCGACCGCACCGAGCCGTCGGAGTTCCTGCCCGAGCTGCTGCCGCCGTGGACGGGCGACGTGATCGAGCTCGACGACCTCGTCCGGTTCGCGCAGGAGCCGGTCCGCACGTTCCTGCGCACGCGCCTCGGCGTCGAGCCGCGCGACTTCACCGACGAGGTCGCCGACGCGCTGCCGGTCGAGCTCGACCACCTCGAGAAGTGGGGCATCGGCGACCGGCTGCTCAAGTCGCGCCTGAAGGGCAGCGACGCGCGCACGGCGTGCCTTGCCGAGATCGCGCGCGGGACGCTGCCGCCGGGGCACCTCGGCAAGGTCGTCGTCGACGAGCTGTTCCCGATCGTCGAGGGGCTCGTCGAGGCCGCCCAGCAGATCCTCGGCACGGGGGAGATGGGCGCCGTCGACGTCCAGGTCGCGCTGCCCGAGGACGGCGCGATCCTCAACGGCACCGTGGGCGGAGTCGTCGGCGACGTGCTGAGCTCGCTGGTGTACTCGCGCGTCGGCCCGAAGCACCGGCTGGCGGCGTGGGTCCGCCTGCTCGCGGTGACCGCGGCGCATCCGGAGCGGGCGTGGACGGCGACGACGATCGGCCGGGCCAACCGGCGGTCGGCCACCGTCGGCATCTTCACGATCCCGCCGATCGGCCCCGACGCCGACGCCCGGCGCACGGAGGCGCTGCGGCTGCTCGACCGCCTCGCCGACCTCTACCGGCGCGGGATGCGCGGGCCGGTGCCGGTCGCGTGCAAGACGTCGGCGGCGTACGCGGCGGCAGTGCGCGACGGCCGCGACGGGCCGGCCGCGGCGGTGCGCGAGTGGCGCTCGGACTTCGCGTTCCCCAAGGAGGACGATGCGGCCGAGCACGTGCTCGTCTTCGGCGGGCACCGGACGTTCGACGAGCTGCGCGCCGAGGGCCCGGCCGACGGCGAGAGCGGGCTTGGCTGGGACCCGTCCGAGCCGTCGCGCTTCGGGCGCTGGGCGCGCCGCCTGTGGGATCCGCTGCTGGACCTCGAGCGGCCCGACGAGCGATGAGCGCTCCGGTCGACATCGCGGCGTTCGACGTCTGCGGCGACCTGCCGACGGGCGTCACCGTGCTCGAGGCGAGCGCGGGGACGGGCAAGACGTTCACGATCGCGGGCCTGGCGGCGCGGTACGTCGCCGGCGGCACGCCGCTCGACGAGATCCTCGTCGTCACGTTCACGCGCATGGCGACGGCGGAGCTGCGCGACCGCGTGCGCGAGCGGCTCGTCAGCGCCGAGCACGGGCTCGAGCGATGGCTCGCGGGGGCGAGGATCGACGAGCGCGACGAGGTCCTCGTGCTGCTGACGAAAGGGACGCGGGAGGAGGTCGAGAAGCGCCGCCACCTCCTCGCGCGTGCGCTCGCGGACTTCGACGCGGCGACGATCGTCACGACGCACGGGTTCTGCCAGGAGGTGCTCGGCGGCCTCGGGATCATGGGCGACCTCGAGCCCGGGGCGGAGCTCATCGAGGACCCCAGCGACCTCGTCGAGGAGGTCGTCGACGACCTCTACGTGCGCAAGTTCTTCCGCTCCGACCACGTCGACTTCGACCGCGCGCAGGCGCTCGAGATCGCGCGCGAGGCGGCGCTGCGCAACCCGGCGGCGCAGATCGAGCCGACGCCCGGCAACCACGACGTTCCGGCGATCCGGGCGAGCCTCGCGAGGGCCGTGCGCGCCGAGCTCGACGCGCGCAAGCGCCGCAACGGCGTGCTGACCTACGACGACCTGCTGACGCTGCTGCGCGACGCGCTGGTGGGCGACGGCGGCGACGAGATCGCCGCGCGGCTGCAGGCGCGCTACAGCGTCGTGCTCGTCGACGAGTTCCAGGACACCGACCCGGTGCAGTGGACGATCATGGACCGTGCGTTCGGGCGCGGGCCCGGGACGCTGGTCCTGATCGGCGACCCCAAGCAGGCGATCTACGCGTTCCGCGGCGCCGACGTCTACGCCTACCTCGAGGCCGCGCGGGCGGCCGAGACGCAGACGCTCGACGTCAACTGGCGCAGCGACCAGGGGCTCATCGAGGCGTACGACCGGCTGTTCGCCGGCGCGCAGCTCGGGCACCCGGGGATCATCTACCGCCACGTCAAGGCCGCGCCGGGGAACGAGCGCCCGCGCCTGAGTGGCGCGCCGTCGTCGGCGCCGCTGCGGATCCGCGTCGTCGACCGCAAGGCGCCCGCGGTGGAGACGACGCGCGCCGGCGGCTTCGTGGCCGCCGACAGCGCGCGCGAGCACATCGCGCAGGACCTCGCCGCCGACGTCGTGTCGCTCCTGTCGTCCGGCGCGTGCATCGACGTGCCCGACGAGCACGGTGACGGTGTCCGGCCCGAGGGGGTGCGCCCGGGCGACATCGCGGTGCTCGTGCGCCGCAACGCCGACGCCGAGCGGGTGCGCGACGCGCTCGACGAGCACGGCGTCCCTGCGGTGCTCAACGGGGCGGGCAGCGTCTTCGCCACCGGCGCGGCGACCGACTGGCTGCGCCTGCTCGAGGCGATCGAGCGCCCGGCGTCACCGCCGCGTGCGCACGCGGCCGCGCTCACGGCGTTCCTCGGCTGGACGCCCGAGGAGGTCGCGGCAGCGGACGAGGACGCGTGGGAGGAGGTGCACCACCGCCTGCACAGCTGGGCGGCGCTGCTGCGGGTCAAGGGCGTGGCCGCGCTCATGGAGGCGATCACGCGCACGGGCCGTCCGGGCGCGGATCGCGCCGCGGCGTTCGAGCGCCTGCCCGAGCGGATCCTGCGCCTGACCGGCGGCGAGCGCCGGCTGACCGACCTGCGGCACGTCGCCCAGCTCCTGCACGCCGCGGCGATGGAGGAGCAGCTGGGGGTGGCGGCGCTCACGGTGTGGCTGCGCCGGCGGATCGCGGCGGCGGCCGAGGAGGGCGACGAGGAGCGCAGCCGGCGCCTGGAGTCCGACGCCGCGGCGGTGCAGGTGCTGACGATCCACCGCAGCAAGGGCCTCGAGTTCCCGATCGTCTACCTGCCGTACCTGTGGCACCCGACGTGGGTGACCGACAAGGCGATGCCGGTGACCTACCACGACGAGGGCGTTCGCAAGGTCGACGTGGGGCTCGCCGGGCGCGACTACGGCAAGCACAAGCTGCAGTACGTCTCCGAGCAGCGCGGCGAGGACCTGCGGCTCGCCTACGTCGCGCTCACGCGCGCCAAGCACCAGGCCGTCGTGTGGTGGGCGGGGACGCGCGACAGCCGCAACTCGGCGCTGAGCCGGCTCGCGCTCGGCCGCGACGGGACCGGCGCGGTGGCCGAGGAGGGCGGCGTCACGCCGGCCGACGACGAGGCGTTCGCGCGCTTCGAGGAGCTGGCGGGCGGCGCGCCCGGCTGCATCGGCGTGGAGTGGGCGCGGCCGAAGGCGCCGACGCCGTGGACGGGGGAGGAGGACGAGCGGTCGCTGCTGGCGGCCTCGGAGTTCGCGCGCCAGCTCGACTGGCGCTGGCGGCGCACGTCCTACAGCGACATCACCGCGGGCGCGCACGACGCGCGCGTGGCGAGCGAGCCGGAGGAGGACGTCGTCGACGACGAGGCCGTCGACGCGGGTGCTCTGCTGCCGCGGGCGCTCGACTCCGCGTCGCCGCTGCTCGAGGTCCCGTCGCTGCTCGCCGACATGCCCTTCGGCGCGCAGGTCGGGACGTTCGTGCACGGGGTCTTCGAGGAGGCCGACTTCGCGGCGCCGTACCTCGACGCCGAGCTTGCGCGGTGCGTCGGTCGCGTGCAGGCGCGCCGGCAGGTGGAGATCGGCGACCGCGACGCGGTGATCGCCGGGCTGCAGGCGTCGATCGAGACGCCGCTCGGACCGGTCCTCGGCGACGCGTCGCTGCGCAGCCTCACGCGTGCCGACCGTCTCGACGAGCTGAACTTCGAGCTGCCGCTCGTCGGCGGCGACACACCGTCGGGGCGGCTCACGCTGTCGGCGATCGCGGGCGTGCTGCGCCGGCACGTGGCGCCGGGCGATCCGCTGCACGGGTACGCGGACCGGCTCGAGGATCCCGGCCTGCGCCCGGACGTCCGCGGCTACCTGACCGGCAGCATCGACCTCGTCGCCCGCGTTTCGGATCCCACCCGCCCCGGCGGCGTTCCGCGCTTCGCGGTCATCGACTACAAGACGAACTGGCTCGGCACGCCCGACGATTCGCTCACCGCGTGGCACTACCGGCCCGAGGCGCTCGCGACCGAGATGATGCGCTCGCACTACGTCCTGCAGGCGCTGCTCTACACGGTCGCCCTGCACCGCTACCTGCGCTGGCGGCTGCCCGGCTACGACGCCGAGACGAACCTCGCCGGGTTCGCGTACCTGTTCCTGCGCGGGATGCTCGGCGCCGGCGGTCCCGACGCCGGCGTGTTCGGGTGGCGGCCGTCGCGGGCGCTCGTGGAAGAGCTCAGCGACGTGCTCGACCGAGGGGACGGAGCGTGACCCCCGAGGTCGCGACGATCGAGCCGCTCGACGTCCGGCGCGCGCGTCACGCGCCGGGGCAGCTGCGCGCGTTCAACGAGGCGGGCGTTCTGTCGGTCGCCGACGTCCACGTCGCGGTGCGGCTGGGGACGATCGCGCGCGACGACGACGAGCTCGTCGCACTGGCCTCCGCGCTCGCCGTGCGCGGGCCGCGGCTCGGGCACGTGTGCGTCGACCTCGCGACGATCCGCGAGACGGCTGCGGTCGACACGGAGGAGACTGTCGACCTGAGCCTCCTGCCGTGGCCGGACCCCGAGGCCTGGCTGGCTCGTGTCGAGGCGAGCCCGCTGGTCGCGTGCGGCGAGGAGGCCACGGCCGATGACCGCCCGCTGCGGCTCGTCGGCACGACGCTCTACCTCGACCGCTACTGGCGTGAGGAGAACGAGGTCGCGGCCGACCTGCAGACGCTCGCCGCGGAGGCCGACACGGGCGTCGACGCCGCGCTGCTGGCGTCGGGGATCGAGCGGCTGTTCCCGGGCCAGGCCGGCGGACGGCAGGCGCTCGCCGCCGCCGCGGCCGTGCTCTCGCGCTTCGCCGTCGTCGCCGGCGGGCCCGGCACGGGCAAGACGACGACGGTCGCGCGGATCGTCGCGCTGCTGCGCGAGCAGGCCGAGGCGGCGGGCGCGCGGGTGCCGCTCGTCGCGCTGGCCGCCCCGACCGGCAAGGCGGCGGCGCGGCTCGAGCAGGCCGTGCACCAGGCGGCCGGCGACATGGCCGTCGACGCGGCGCTGCGTGAGCGACTGCTCGGGTTGCAGGCCTCGACGCTCCACCGGCTGCTCGGCTGGCGGCCCGACAGCCACAGCCGCTTCAAGCACCACCGCGAGAACCGGCTCCCGCACGACGTCGTCATCGTCGACGAGACGTCGATGGTGTCGCTGTCGCTGATGGCGCGGCTTGCCGAGGCGGTCCGGCCCGAGGCGCGGCTCATCCTCGTCGGTGACCCCGGCCAGCTCACGTCGATCGAGGCCGGCGCCGTGCTCGGCGACGTCGTCGGGCCGACGCCCGACGGGCTGCGCATCTCCCCGCTCGGGCGCGCACGGCTGAGCGACGCCGTCCGCGGTCCGGTGGCGGCTGACGACCCGCCCGCGGGCGTCGCGGTCGGCGACGGCATCGTCGTCCTCGACAAGGTCCACCGGCACGGGCGAGAGATCGCCGACGTCGCCGAGGCGATCCGCCGTGGCGACGCCGACGGGCTCCTCGCCGCGCTCGCCGAGTCGCCCGAGCACGTCACGTGGCTGCCGGTCGACGTGGCCGATCCCGACGCGGCCGCGGTCCTCGAGCCGGTGCGCACCGGCGTCGTCGCGACGGCGCGCACGGTCACCGATGCCGCGCGCGCCGGGGACGCCGCCGCGGCGCTCGAGGCCCTCGGTCGCTTCCGCGTCCTGTGCGCGCACCGGCGCGGCCCGCACGGGGTCACGACGTGGACCGCGCTCGTCGAGTCCTGGCTGAGCGAGGCGATCGACGGCTTCGCACGCGAGCGGCCGTGGTACCCGGGCCGCCCGCTGCTCGTCACGCAGAACGACCACGGGCTGCGGCTCTACAACGGCGACACCGGCGTCGTCGTCGCGACGGGGGAGGACCGGGTCAGCGCGGCGTTCGAGCGCCGCGGGGAGGTCGCGCACTTCCGCCCGTCGCGACTCGGCGCGATCGAGACCGTCTACGCGATGACGGTCCACAAGAGTCAGGGGTCGCAGTTCGACACCGCGGCCGTGCTGCTGCCCGACCCGACGTCGCCCATCCTGACGCGCGAGCTGCTCTACACGGCGGTGACCCGCGCGAAGGAGCGGCTCGTCCTCGCCGGGACCGAGGAGGCGCTGCGCGCGGCGGTCGGCCGTCCCGTCGCTCGCGCCTCCGGGCTGCGCGAGCGGCTCTGGGGCGCGTAGCTCAGGCCGGCTGCGCGAGGCGGAGGCGCGGTCCGCCCTTGCGCTCGAGCAGGACGGCGTCAGCGGCCGCGACGAGGTCGTCGGCCGACATGCCGCTCTCGTGCTGCGCGGGCGCGCACGTGATCCGCAGCGGCCGTCCGAACGGGTCCGAGGAGCCGGCGACCGCGTCGCGCACCCGTTCGCAAACCGCCTCGGCCTCGGCGAGCGTCGTTCCGGGCAGCAGGAGGGCGAACTCGTAGCCGCTCCAGCTAAAAGCAGGAGTCGTACTGCCGCAGGTTCGCGCGCAGCACGTCGGCGATCGTGCGCAGGCAGGCGTCGCCGGCGGGGTGGCCATACGTGTCGTTGATCGCCTTGAACGCGTCGAGATCGGCGACCATGAGCGACAGCGGCGACGCGAACCGGCTCGAACGCGAGATCTCGACCGCGATGGCCTCGCCGAAAACCTACGCGGTGGCCGAGACACCCCTCGTGTTCGCGGCCGCCCTCGTCGCGATGGCGGTGGGCCGCGCGCTCACGTCCGGCTCTCTCGACGCGTGGTACGTCGACGCGCTGCACGACGCCGACGCGAGCGCCACGATGCGCCGTGGCCTGTCGCGCGGGGCGGCGGCCGACGCCGCGGGCCTCGCGGTCGGCGCGGTGGCGGGCGGGTTCCTGCCGTACGCGTTCGACGGGCTCGACCATCGCGGCGACGGCATCCTCTTCTACACGCCGGTGACGCTGATCGCGGCCGCGACCGCGTTCGTCTACCTGGCGGTGGTGGGGTGGCTCGTCGTCGAGGAGCGCGGCGCGCCCGGCGGTCCTTCGCTGCGGGCTCGGGTCGAGGACGTGACGCGGGCGACGCGGACGGCGCTCGTCTCGTGGGCGACCACAGCATCCTGTTCGGGCTCCTCGTCGCCGGTGCGATGGCGCTCCTCGCACTCGGCGCGTTGATGAGCCCGCGGCTGACGCGCCTGCTCGGGGCGCGCCGTGCCTACCCGGCGGTGATCGTCGCCTCGGGCGTCGCGGTGGCCGGCCTCGCGGCCGGCGCGATCGCCAGCGCGGGAGGCGTGTCGATGGCGTGGTTCATCGTCGTCGGGCTCGTCGCGGCCGCGGCGCTGGTCGTCGTGCACCTGCCGGTCGCGGCCTCGTAGCGTTCTGCCGCGTGGACGACCCACTGCTCGAGCTCCAGGACACGCTGTACGCGTCGCGCAACCCGACGCGGCGCTGGCTGCACCACGAGCGGCGCAGGTGGATCGAGGCGGCGCTGCGCCGTCACGCGGTCGGCCGCAGCGCGATCGAGATCGGGCCGGGCTCGGGCGTCTACCTGCCGCTCCTGTGCGACCTCTTCGAGGAGGTCGTCGCCGCCGACGTCGAGAACGCGTTCCTCGCCCGCGCGCGCGAGCTCGCCGCCGAGCGGCCGAACCTGCGCGTCGAGCGCGACGACATCACCGACTCACGCCTGGGCACGTTCGACCTGGTCCTGTGCACCGAGGTGCTCGAGCACGTGCCCGATCCGCTCGCGGCGCTGCGCGGCCTGCGGCGGCTGCTCGCGCCGGGAGGGACGCTCGTGCTCTCGACGCCGCAGCGTCACAGCACGCTCGAGCTCCTCGGGCGCGTCGCGTTCCGGCCGGGCGTGCTGCAGCTCGTGCGCCTCGTCTACCGCGAGCCGATCCTCCCGACCGGCCACATCTCGCTGATGACCGAGCGAGCCCTGCGAGACGGGTTCGCCGCCGCGGGCCTCGAAATCGTCGCTTCCGAGAAGACCGGCCTCTACCTGCCGCTCGTCGCCGAGGCCGGGGGAGAGCGAGCCCGCGGCGCCTCCGCCCGCCTCGCAACCCGAATCCGCGGAACCCGCCTCGACGCCCTCCTGTGGACGCAGCTCTACGAGCTGCGAGCGTCCGATGCGCACTGAGGCGTACGCCGAGATGGCGGCGCTCGAGGAGCGCCACTGGTGGTTTCGGGGGCGTCGCGCGGTCATCGCGGCGCTGCTCTCGCGCGCCGGGGTGGCCGGCCCCGTGCGGATGCTCGACGCCGGGTGCGGCACCGGCGGGAACCTGCTCGCGTTCGGGCACCTCGGCGAGGCCGACGGGATCGACGACGCCGCCGAGGCCGTCGCCGTCTGCCACCAGCGCGGCCTCGAACGCGTCCGCCAGGGCAGCATCGACGCGCTCCCGTACGACGACGGCGCATTCGGATTGCTGCTCGCCACCGACGTCCTCGAGCACCTCGACGACGACGCGGGGGCGCTGCGCGAGCTGCGGCGGGTCGCGGCTCCCGGTGCGGTGCTGGTCGTGACCGTTCCCGCCCAGCCCTGGCTGTGGAGCGCTCACGACGAGGCGCTGCACCACCGGCGCCGCTACCGCCGGCGCGGGCTCGTCGACCGCGCGACGCTGGCCGGATGGACGCCCGAGGTCGTGACCGGGTTCAACACGCTGCTGCTGCCGCCGATCGCCCTGGCGCGGCTCGCGCGCCGCGGGAGCGACGGCACCGACCACGACGCGACGCCGCCGTCGCTGGACCGCGTCCTCGTGCGGCCGCTCGAGCTAGAGGCGAAGCTCGTCGCCCGCGGGCTGGACCTGCCGCCGGGCGTCTCGCTCGGGCTTGCGCTGCGAGCGGCGTAGCCGCGCCACGTCGCGCGCCATCTCCAGCGCGTGCGCGATCGGGTCGACGCGCGAGTCGAGGTCGTGGCAGAACGCGATCGGCACCTCGGCGACCGACAGCCCCGCCTCCTGCGCGCGGACCAGCAGCTCGACGTCGAACGCGAACCCGCGCGTCTGCATCGCCTCGGCCAGCCGGCGGGCGTCGCTCGTGCGCAGGAGCTTGAGCGGGCACTGCGTGTCGTGGTGCGGCAGGCCGGTCGCCGCGCGCACGAGCCGGTTGAACGTGCGGCCCATGTACTCACGCGTCAGCGGGGTGTTGCGCACGTCGGCCCCGGCCGCCGCGCGCGATCCGATCGCGACGTCCGCGCCGCCGCGCAGCGCCTGGTGGAGGTGCGCGACCTCGGCGAGCGGAGCGGAGAGGTCGCAGTCGGCGAGCAGGACGAGCTCGCCGCGCGCCGCCGCGATCCCCGCGGCGACGGCATGGCCCTTGCCGCCGTGCCCGCCGGGCGCGGGCAGCGGCCGAAGCAGCGGCGTGGACCGCGCGCCCTCTTCGAGCACCGAAGCGGTCGCGTCCGTGCTCCCGTCGTCGACGACGATCACCTCGAGCAACTCGAGCCCGGCGCGAGCGACGTCGTCGGCCGCGGCGTCCCGCACGGCGGCCACGAGCCGCGGAGCCCGCGCCGCCTCCTGGTAGGCGGGCACGACGACGGAGAGGGTCGCAGCCATTCGGCCGCGAGTGTAAGGATCCGCTCCGAGGCCGGTCGCGACTCGAACAACTGCGTCAGTCAGGAAGTGCTCCAGGAGCCGTCGATCACTTCCTGACTGATGTCTTTGTTCGACGCTCAGCCGCCCTCGCAGCCTGCGGTGCCGACCCGCGGCGGCAGGGCGTGCACGGTCACGCGATCGCCCCCGACCTCCTCGCGCGCGCCGCTCCCCGCGAGCCATGCGCGTTCGCGCGACGGCAGCGGCCGGTACGGGTCCCAGATGTCGAGGTCCGGCGTGATCACGACGTGGGTGAAGCCGGCCAGCGCGCGCCGGAACGCCTCGCAGGTGCGCAGCGGCGTGAACGACCCGTTTGGACCGCGGTCGCCGAGCAGCCGGACCTCGTTCTGGAGCTCGCGTCCGGTCAGTGGGTACTGGAAGAACGCCCCGGTCGTGCCGGTGACGGCGATCCGCGCGCCGTCCTGCTCGCGCGCCAAGGCGAACGCCCCGTCGAGCTCGAACGCCGCCCACGCCGTGTACGGCAGCCGCGTCGCGGTGTGCGACTGGCGGTCGAAGTCGCGGACGAGCGGCCACACCGCGACGACCGCGACGATGCTGAGGGTGAAGAGCGCCACCCGCGGTACGCGCCAGGCCATCGCCGCGCCGACCAGCAGCAGCCCGATCGCAACCGCGGCGATCGCCTTGCGGCGGTGCTCGAACGCCCAGATCGGATCGGCGAACTGCGTGGCGAGGAGGACGCTCGCGAGCGCCGCGGCGACCGCGAGCCCCGCGGGCCGGTGCGGCCGAGCGACCGCGAGCAGGCACAGCCCGAGCAGCAGCGCGGGCGTCAGGTACCGGACGTTGAGCGGGAAGCCGATCGGCCGTCCCTCGGGACCAGCCGCGGTGGAGGGGGTGACGACGTAGACCGCCGCGGCCACGACGGCGACGACGCCGAGCGCGCGCACGGTCCGGTC
>CADCVT010000012.1 GCA_902806215.1 uncultured Solirubrobacteraceae bacterium
CGCGATGAGGGACCTCCTGCGCCGCGCCTCGTACTTCTGGGCGCCGCGGGTCGCGTCGGGGCTGCGCCGGCGCTGGGCGGTGCTGCGCAACCCGCACTGCGACATCCGCTTCGAGGGGGCCGTCTACTGCGGCCCGGGGTTCAGCGTCTTCTCGCCCGAGGGCGGCACCTTCGTCGTCGGGCCCGGCGTCGAGTTCCGGCGCAACTTCCGCCTGGAGCTGCACCGCGGCGCGACCGTGCGGATCGGCGTCGGGACGGTCTTCACCTACGACGTGCTCGTGCAATGCTCGAGCACGATCGAGATCGGCGAGCGATGCATGTTCGGCCAGTCGAGCATCGTCGTCGACGGCAACCACCGCTTCCTCGACCTCGATCGGCCGATGCTGGAACAGGGGTACGACCTGACCCCGATCCGCATCGACGACGACGCCGTCGTCACGAGCAAGTGCACGATCATCGCCGACCTCGGCAAGCGGGCCTGGATCGGCGCGAACTCGGTCGTGACGAAGCCGATCCCCGATTTCTCCATCGCCGCCGGCGCGCCGGCCAAGGTCATCGAGTACTTCGGTCCCAACCCTCCTGGAACGCCGGCCACAGCTGCTGGGCGAAGTACGCCTCCGCACTCGCCCACACCCGCGGACCCAGCACCGGCACCCGAGGACCGATGATCCCGGCCAGACGGGCTCCGCGCCCCCGCGCGGGCGCGCCGGCCGCCGCCCGAGACAGCCGGTCGCGGAAGTACGGCGCGACGTCCGGGTGCTTGGCGACGAACGCCCGCTCGGCCGCGCCGATCGCCCGCATGCGGTCCTGCCAGCCCTCGAGCGTCGCGGGATGGTCGTGCGTCGCGCGGGCGCGCGGCTCGTGGACGAGGTCCATGCCCTCGTCGTGCAGGCGCCGCCCGAGGTCGAGGTCCTCGTAGAGGAACGGCAGGTCCTCGTCGAACCCGCCCACTCGCTCGAGGAACGCCTTCTTGACGCTGACGTTCGTCGTGTAGAACTGGCCCCAGCCGGCGCGGTCGCCCTCGATCGCGCCGTAGTCGGACTGGATCCCGCGGTCGAGCCAGCGCTCGAACGCCCCGCCGCGCCCGTGTCGCTCGACCAGGCCGAGAACGGCGACGTGTTCTGCGGGTAGGCGGTCGTGCCACATCGCGTGCTCGCCCAGCAGGCGCGGCGAGGCGAGGATGTCGTCGCCGAGGAAGACGATCACGTCGCCGGACGCCGCCCGGATCCCCTCGTTGCGCGCCGCCGACGCGCCGGGGCGCTTGGCCACGAGCACGGTGTCCGCGGGCGCCTCCTCGGGGAGGTCGCCGGCCGCGTCGACGACGACGACCACCTCGAACTGGGGCGCGTCGCGCTGGGCGCGCAGGGCGGCCAGCGCCCGGGGCAGCACGGGGCTGCGCCCGAGCGTCGGCACGACGACGCTCAGCACCGGCGCAACCAGAAGGCGCTCGGGTAGCTCTCGCCGCGCCAGCTGGGGACGACCTGCTTGACGAGCCCCGGCTCGGTCCGCGTGAGGTCGTGGATGCCGAAGATGACCTCCCAGTCCTCGTTGCCCGACAGGAACGCCTGGAGGAGGTACTGCTCGAACCAGAACCAGCCGCGGTCCAGCCAGTTCTTGTGGATCTCCCACGGCAGCAGGACGTCGTGGAAGTGCACGATCACCCCGGGCGCGAGCAGCGGCATGAGGTCGAGCACGATCCGGTTGACGTCGCCGCCGGTCTTGACCGTGTGGGTCGTGTCGACGAAGAGCACGTCGCGCGCCTCGAGCTCGGTGAAGACGTCCTCCGCGATGTCCTGCGCGGCGACGCGGCGCACGGTGCGAGGCGACGGCTCGCGGGGGAACGGGTCGTAGGTCACATAGGCCGTGCCGTCGCCGTTGGCCTTCAGCGCGGCGTCGATGATCATCGACGACCAGCCCGAGCCGAGCTCGACGACGCGCTTGGGCCGCAGCTCGCGCAGGATCGCCCACAGGACCTCGGCGTCGACGGCCTCGTAGTAGCCGTTCCACATCTTGAAGCCGTCGATCGGCGGGAACTCGCGGATCCGCGGCTGAAGCGCCTTCAGGCGACGGCCCTGGCCGGCGCGGTCGAAGCGCACGCCGCGCAGCGGGCTGGGCTTCGTGAACAGCTCCGGAGGGAGCGCGTCCACGTCCGGGATCGGGCTGTGCGGCCCTCGGGGGACGACATCGTGATCCTTCTCGCGACGGAGCCGCACGGCGGAACCCTGACACACTGCTCGGCTGTGTCAGAGACGGTCGTGATCCTCTGTGGCGGCCGGGGGACCCGGCTGCAGGAGCACACGCGCTCGATCCCGAAGCCGCTCGTGGAGATCGGCGGACGGCCGATCGTGTGGCATGTCATCCAGATCTACGCCGCCCAGGGGCTGCGCGACTTCGTGCTGCTCACGGGCTATCGCGGCGAGATGATCGAGGAGTTCGTGGGCGAGACGGCCTGGCCGGAGGGGGTCTCGGTGCGCTGCCTGGACACCGGGCTCGACACCCCGACGGGCGGGCGGATCCACCGAGCGGCCGGCCTCCTGGAGGGCCGGCGCTTCCTCGCGACCTACGCCGACGTGGTGGCCGACATCGACCTCGACGCGCTGCGGGCGTTCCACGCGAGCCGCGGCGCCGTCGCCACGATGACCGTCGTACGGCCCGAGCTGCAGTTCGGCATCGCCGACCTCGAGGGCGACCGCGTGCTCGGCTTCCAGGAGAAGCCGCGCTCCGAGCACTGGGTCAACGGCGGCTTCTTCGTCTTCGAGACCGCGGCGCTCGACGCGATCGGCCCCGACCACGTGCTCGAGCGGGAGCCGCTCGAGGCGCTCGCGTCGGCCGGCCAGCTGCGCGCGTTCCGCCACGAGGGCTTCTGGGACTGCATGGACACCTACAAGGACGCGGTGCTCCTCAACGACCTGTGGGCGGCCGGCGACCCGCCGTGGAAGGTGTGGGATCGGGAGGTCTCGCCCGAGGGCGCCCGGTGAGGGTCGCCGTCACGGGCGCGTCCGGCCTCCTCGGCCGGCACCTGATGGCCGCGCTCGGCGACCGCGGCTGCGCGGTGCCGCGCGGCGCGCTCACGTCGCTGTCGGCGCCGGCCGATCCCGCCGAGGCGCTCGGCGGGGCGGACGTCGTGATCCACCTCGCCGCGCAGACGATCGTCGCCGAGGCGTGGCGCGACCCGGTCGCGACGTACGAGGCCAACGTCGCGCTGACGTGGCGGCTGCTCGACGCGGCGCGGCGGGCGGGCGTGCAGCGCGTGGTCGTCGCCTCGACCGGACAGGTCTACGCGCCGTCGGCGCCGGTGCCGACTTCCGAGGACGCGCCGATCGCGCCCGACGGCCCGTATCCGGCGAGCAAGGCCGCCGCGGACCTCCTCGCGCGGTCGTTCGGCGCGCCGCCCGAGGTCGTCGTCGCGCGCCTTGCCAACGTCTACGGGCCCGGCGACCGCGAGACGACCCGGCTCGTGCCCGGGACGATCGCCGCGGTCCTCGAAGGACGCGCGCCGCACATCCGCGGCGACGGCAGCGCCGCACGGGACATGCTCCACGTCGACGACGCGGTCACGGCGTTCCTCGCGCTCGCGGAGGGCGGCGAGCACGGCGAGGCCTACAACGTCGGGACCGGCCGGCCCGCGAGCGTGCGCGAGGTGGTCGACGCGGTGCTCCGCGCCGCCGGCAGCGACCTCGCGCCGACGGTCGAAGGCGGCGCTCCTCCCGGTGAAGGGGGCCGGCGAGCCCTCAACGCGTCCAAGCTCCGGGCGGCGACCGGGTGGGAGCCGAGGATCGACCTCGACGACGGCATCCGGCAGACGCTCGAAGCGGCCCGCGCATGACGCCGCGCATCGCCGTCGCCGTCGCGTCGCACGCGCGCCCGCTCCGGCTTCGCTGGCTGCTCAACGCTCTCGCCGAGCAGACGGCGAGCGACTTCGAGGTCGTCGTCGCCCATGACGGCGGACCCGACTCGGAGACCGCGCGGCTCGTGGCTGAGCACCCGGTCGTCACGCGATCCATTGCGTTCGACGGCGACCACGGCCCGTCCGAGCTGCGCAACGCCGCATGGCGGGCGACGAGCGCGCCCTTCGTCGCGTTCACCGACGACGACTGCCGGCCGCCGGCCTCCTGGGTCGAGCGGGCGGCAGCCGCCGCGCGACCCGACGCGATCGTCCAGGGCCGCACGCGGCCCGACCCCGACGAGCTCGGCCTACTGCGCGCGCCGCACCCGCGGACGGTGTGGATCGACCCGCCGACCGCCAGCGCGCAGACCTGCAACGCGATCTACCCGCGCGACCTCCTCGAGAAGGTCGGCGGCTTCGACGAGCACGCGTTCCCGACGTGCGCGGCCGAGGACACCGACCTCGCGTGGCGCTCGGGCGCGCCGATCGTCGCGGCGCCCGAGGTCGTGACGTTCCACTGCGTCGAGCCGATCTCGCTGGCCCGCGCGGTGCGGATCGCCTGGCGCTGGCGCCAGCTGCCGAAGCTCGTCGCGCGCCACCCGGGCCTGCGCCGCCACATGCCGCTGCGGGTCTTCTGGAGGCGACGGCACGCGCTGCTCCTGCTCGCTGCGATCACCCGCCACCCGCTCGCGATCCTCGCCTACGCGATCGACGCGCTCCCGGTCTACGGCACGAGCCCGCGCGGGCTCGTCCGCGCAGCCACCGAGCTGCCCGGCCTCGTCGTCGTCGACGCCGTCGAGGTCGCGGCGCTCGCGGCCGGGTCGGCGAAGCACCGCACGCTCTTCCTGTGAGGACGGCGATCCTCACGCCGACGTACTGGCCCGAGGTCCGCCGCGGCGGCGAGCGCCACGCGCACGACCTCGCGCGGCACACCGGCTCCCGGATCGTGACCGGCAGCCCTGGCCCGTCCGGCGACGGCGTCGTCAGGCTGCGGCGCCTGCCCGAGGACCGGCTCGCCCGCCGGCAGTTCGAGAGCCATCTCGGGCACCTGCCGGCGCTCTACGCCCATCTGCGCCGCAGCGACTACGACCTCGTCCATGCGCTGCACCACGCCGACGCTTCTGTTGCCGTCAGGTCGCGCGTGCCGACCGTGTGGACGTTCCTCGGCGTCCCGCACCGGCGTGGGCTGGCCAACCGCCGTCTTCGGCTCCGCCTCGTCGAGGAGGCCAAGCGGGCCGACGCCGTCGTCGCGCTCAGCCACGCGGCCGCGCGCGAGTTCCGTCGCTGGCTCGGTATCGACCCGGTCGTGATCCACCCCGGCGTGGACCTCGACGCCTTCACTCCCGGGGGCGAGCGGGCGGAGCGCTTCACGATCCTGTGTCCCGCTGCCCTCGCTGCGCCGTTCAAACGCGCGAACGTCCTCCTCGACGCGTTCGCGGAGGTCCGGCGGCAACGGCCATCAGCGAGGATGATCCTCCAGGCGGGCGGTCCAACGGGAGAGGGCATCGAGCACCGGAACCTCGACCGACACGAGGACCTGGTGAGCGCCTACCGCGAGGCGCACGTCACCGCGCTCGCAAGCGAAGGCGAGGCGTTCGGGCTCGTCCTCGTCGAGTCGCTGGCCTGCGGCACGCCCGCCGTCGGCGCGAGCGAGGCGACGCCGCTCACGTTCGACGGCACCTCCCGCGACCTCGCGAGCAAGATCCTCGACGCCGCCTGGCTCGACCCGGCGAACTGCCGCGAGCACGCCGAGCGCTTCGACATCGAGAAGACCGCACGCGCCCACGAACAGCTCTATAACGACGTCCTTGCTCGCCGCCAGCGTTGACCGGCTGAACGCCGTCGAGGGGCTCATGCTCGACGTCGGCGGCTGGGCGCATCCCCTCGCCCGCGCCGACTGGGTGCTCGACCTGATGCCCCACGAGAGCCGTGGCCTCTACGGGCGCCCGCCGGACGAGCGCTTCACCGCCGACACCTGGGTGCAACGCGACATCTGCGACCGCGAGCCGTGGCCGTTCGAGGACGGGCAGTTCGACTTCGTCGTCTGCTCGCACACGCTCGAGGACGTGCGCGACCCGATCTGGGTGTGCGACGAGATGGTCCGCGTCGCGAAGGCCGGCTACGTCGAGGTCCCGTCGCGGATCGAGGAGCACATGACCGGCCTCAGCGGCACGTGGGCCGGGTGGGCGCATCATCGCTGGGTCTGCGACGTCGACCCGTACGCGCCGAGCATCGACTTCGTCTTCAAGTCCCACGCGATCCATGCGCGCACCATCCCCAAGCGCGACCTCGAGCCCGAGCGGCGGGTCCAGTGGCTGTGGTGGGAGGGGAGCTTCGCCTACCGCGAGCGCATCCTCATGGGCATCGAGGAGCACGACGCGTACTTCGACGAGCCGCTCAGAGCGGTCCAGTAGCCGATATCTTCGGGTCCATGGCCGGGCATTCCAAATGGGCAGGGATCAAGCACAAGAAGGCGATCGTCGACTCCCGCCGCGGCAAGCTCTTCACCAAGCTCGCACGCGCGATCACGGTGGCGGCGAAGGAGGGCGGCGGCGACCCGAACATGAACGCCACGCTCGGCCTCGCGGTGCAGAAGGCGAAGGACGCCTCGATGCCCAAGGACAACATCGAGCGCGCGATCGCCAAGGGCACCGGCGCGGGCGCCGACGCCGAGAACTGGGAGGCCGTCGTCTACGAGGGCTACGGGCCCGGCGGCGTCGCGATGCTCATCGAGGCGATGACCGACAACCGCAACCGCACGGGGTCGGAGGTCCGCCACATGCTCTCCAAGCACGGCGGCAGCCTCGGCGAGCCCGGCTCGGTCGCCTACCTGTTCGACAAGCGCGGCGTCATCGTCATCGACGCCGAGAAGTACTCCGAGGACGACCTCATGCCCGCCGTCGAGGCCGGCGCCGAGGACATCGTCCAGGACGACACCGTCTTCGAGGTCCTCACCGAGCCCGCCGTGCTCACCGACGTGCGCGAGGCGCTCACCGCCGCCGACATCGAGGTCGAGTCGGCGGAGATCCGCTGGCAGCCCAAGACGACCGTCGAGCTCGACGAGGAGGGCGCCGTGAAGCTGATGAAGCTCATCGACGCGCTCGAGGACAACGACGACGTCGACCAGGTCAACGCGAACTTCGACGTCTCGGCGGAGATCCTCGAGAAGGTTGCCGGATAGCCGACGAGCTGTCGCCGGCCGACCGCGCCTCGCTCGCCGCCGAGCAGGGCCCGGTCAACATGGCGGTCGGCGGGCTCCTCGTCTTCGAGGACCCGATCGACCACGCCGCTCTGCTCGAGCGGCTCGAGGGGCGGCTGCACCTCGTCCCGCGCTACCGCCAGCGCCTGCGGACGCCGGCGCCGGGCCTGAACCCCGCGTGGGTCGACGACACGGCGTTCGACCTCGGCTGGCACGTCCGGCGCGCGACGGTGGGCAAGGACGGGCTCCCGGAGTTCGTCGGCCACGAGATGTCGCGGCGCCTCGACCGCACGCGGCCGCTGTGGGAGCTCACGGTGGTCGACGGCGAGGTCCCGGCGGTGCTCGTGAAGATGCACCACGCGCTCGTCGACGGGATGGCGGCGATCGGGATCGGGATGGTGCTGCTCGACCCGACGCCCGAGCCGATGGAGCTGCCCGAGCCCGAGAGCGAGTGGGAGCCGCGCCGCTACGACCGCCGGCGTCACCTGGCGAAGCTCGCGATCTCTCCCGTCGGCACCGCCCGGCGGCTCATGACCCCGCGCGACCCGCGCGACCTGCGCAAGGCGACCGAGCTGCTGACCCAGCTGGCCAAGACGCGGCCCGCCGCGCCCATGACGCCGCTCAACCGCAGTCTCGGCCCGAACCGCCGCTTCGCGATGATGCGCGCGCCCCTCGACCGCATCAAGGCGCACGGCAAGGTCAACGACGTGCTGCTGGCGCTCGTCTCCGAGATGCTCGCCGCCTACTCCCACGAGGACGTCGTCGCGCTCGTCCCGGTCAGCGTGCGCAAGCCGGGGGAGGAGGGCGGCAACCGGATCTCGACGGTCCTCGTCGACCTCCCGGTCTCCGAGGACGACTTCGAGGAGCGGCTGGCGACCATCAGCGCGGCCATGACCGAGCTCAAGGAGTCCGAGGCGGTCCGGGCCGGCGCGATCCTCGCCGGCGCGA
>CADCVT010000013.1 GCA_902806215.1 uncultured Solirubrobacteraceae bacterium
CCCGATCGTCACCGGCAGCATCAGCACGAGGACGCGGTTCAGGCGCGGGTCGCGGATGTCGAAGTGCAGCTCGAGCTTGAAGCCGAGCCGCCGGAGGACCGGGATCGCCATCAGGAGCTGGACGAGCGTGCCCACGAGCACGCCGAGCGCGTACGCGTAGAGCTGGTCGTCGCCCTCGAACCAGCTGCGTGCGCCGATCAGGAACCCGAGGATGAGCAGGTTCCAGACGACCGGGCTGAGCGCCGGGATCGTGAAGTGGTCGTAGGCGTTGAGGATCCCGACGAGCAGGCCGTTGAGCCCGAGCAGGACGACGATCGGGAACATGACCTGGGCCAGGCCGCTCGTCAGGACGTCGAGCTCGCGCGTGAACTCGTCGCCGGTGAACAGCGGCATGATCTCCGGCGCCGCGAGCGTGAACGCGATCGTGATCAGCCCGAGGACGGCCAGGATGTAGAAGAAGAGGTTGCTCGCCAGGCGGACGGCCTCGCGCTTCTTGCCCTGCTCGAGCATCTCGGTGAACACCGGGACGAACGCGGCGCTCAGCGCGGCGTCGGCGAACAGGCTGCGCAGCAGGTTCGGGACCTGGAACGCGAGCGTGAACGCCGAGAACGCTCCGCTGGTGGCGAAGTAGCTCGAGGCGACGATCTCACGCGCGAGTCCGGCGATCCGGGAGAGACCGGTCGCCACGCTGAAGATGACGGTGTTGCGGGCGAGGCGGTTCTTCATGGTGGGGTCGCCGGGGGGCGACGCGCTATTCTGCCCACCCGCAGATGGCGAACATCGCTTCCCAGATCAAGCGCAACGCGCGCAGCGAGCGTGAACGGCTCGAGAACCGTCGATACACGTCGACGATCAAGACCTACTTCCGGCGCCTGGAGACGGCCGTCGCGGCCGGCGACGACGCCACCGCGGACGCCGACTTCAAGATCCTCGTCTCGACGATCGACAAGGCCGTCAAGCGCGGTGCCCTGCATCGCAACACCGGCTCGCGCAAGAAGTCCCGCGCCGCCCGCGTCCGCCAGGGCGCCTCGGCGTCCTCCTAGTCCCGCCGCTCTAGCGGAGCGCGACGGTCCGGCTCAGCCGGACGACGGAGCCGTTCGGCGTCGTCACGTCGGCCCGGACGGTGACGACGACCCTCTTGGCGCGCAGCAGCGCGCCTCGGGTCAGCCGGTTCGGCTTGAGGACGATGGTTCCGTTGCGCAGCGACGCGCGGGCCAGCACGACCGGGAGCTTCGCCCTGCGGGTGCTCAACGTGCGAACGACGGTCACGCGCGCGCTGACGCGGCAGCCGGGTGCGCACGAGACGCGGGCGACGAGCCCTCGCTCGGCGAAGCGCCGCAGCCGTGCCGGGACGATCGTCAGGCGTGGCTTTCTCTCGCTGATCGCCGTTTGCCCGTCGGGAACAGCAGGCAGCGAGGGAGTGATCGTGACGCTGTCGGCGGGAGGAGCTGCGGGCGTGGTCATCGGCGGCGGAGCGGTGGTGACCGTCGGCCCGGTGGTGACGTCGATGACGGGGTCAGTCGTGGGCTCCGGCTCGAGCTCCGGCGCCGGGTCCTCCACGACGGGGACGAGCGGGTCGGCGGCGTTCGTCGCGGACGGGAGCACGGCGAACGGGCCGTAGCCGCGGTTCGGGTTCGCCAGGTCGGGCGTGAACGCCGTGCCGGTCGCCGCCTTCGCCGCGTCGACCATGCGGCGGACGACCTGTGCGGTCGTCAGCGACGAGCACGGTCCCTCCTGCCCAGCCTCGCCATGGCACAACGCGACGAGGCCGGCCACGTGAGGTGCGGCCATGCTCGTGCCGGACATGCGCGCGGTGCCGCCGCCGGGATACGTCGAGCGGATGCAGACGCCGGGCGCGGCGACCATGTGGCTCAGGTCCGCCGACAGCGTCGCGAAGTTGCTGAAGCTGGCGAAGCGGTCGTCGGCGTCGACGCCGGAGCAGCTCGGGGCCGGGCCGGACGCGCCGGCGACGCCGTCGGTGTCGGCCATCGCCGAGACCGTGAGCACCTCGGGGTAGGAGGCCGGGATGTCCGGCGGGCTGGCACCGAGGTCCCATTCCTCGTTGCCGGCGGCCACGACGGTCGTGACACCGGCGGCGGCGAGGCGGCAGTAGGCGTTGTGCTCGAGGTCGTTCGCACAGGTCGAGCGCCAGCCGGCGCCGCCGAGCGAGAGGTTCGCGACCTCGATGTCCTGCGTGATCCGGTTGGCGATGACCCAGTCGATGCCGCACAGGACGGTCGAGGTCGAGCCGTTGCCGGTGTCGTCGAGGACCTTGACCGCGACGATCTTCGTCCCGGGAGCGACGCCGACGACGCCGAAGCCGTTGTCCTTTGCGGCGATCGTGCCGGCGACGTGGGTCCCGTGGCCGTCGACGTCGTCGGGCGCTCCGGTGCCCGCGCAGGTCGTGCCGGGGACGACGTCGAGGTCGGGATGGTCGAGATCGACGCCGGTGTCGAGCACGGCGACCGCGTGCGTCGCCGTCTGGCGCACGGTGTTCGCCGGTGCCTGGATCGCGCGGCGCACGCCAGGCGGGATCGTCGAGCCTGGCTGAACGGGGACCGCGGCGAGCTTGCGCACCGGACGGTCGGGGACGATCGCCGCGACGTCGGGGTCGGCGCGCAGCGCGAGCGCCTGCTCGGGCGTGAGCTCCGCGGCGAAGCCCTTCAGCGCCCGGCTGTAGGTCTGGGTGGCGTCGAAGCCGAGATCGCGCTCGCGCTCGGCCGTCTCGGCGGCGGCCGACGCACCGCTGTCGGCGTCGAACACGACGATCTCGGCGCCCAGCGTGACGGGCGCGCCGACGAGGCACGCGAGCAGGCTGACGAGCAGGGCGAGACGACGCACCCTCCTGGGGTCGGCCTCGGTGCGCGCGATCTCAAGCCGGGGCCGCCGTTCCCGGCGGTTCGTCCAGCGTCGCGCTCAGGCGGCGATCGCGTCGATCGTCCGCAGCGCGACGGTGTCGTCCTCGAGCTCCTCGCCGCCTCGGCTGGCGAGCTCGAGGTCGGCGAGCTCCTCGAGCGCGCGGCGCAGGGCGTCGACGTCGGAGCGGCGCGCCTCGCGCAGGCGCGCGTCGGCCTTCCAGGGCGGCTTGATGGAGGCCTTGACCTGCGCCGGGGACTCGCCCGACTCGAGGCGCTCGGCGACCTCGAGCACCTCGCGCACGCGCCGGGCCATGAGCGGGACGAGCCGGGCGATCGACTCGCCCTGGCTGCGCAGCTCCAGGAAGATCCGCGTCGCCTGGGCGCGGTTGCCCGCCACGAGCGCGTCGCCGAGGCCCCAGACCGCGCGCTCGGCGCTGTGGGCGGCCTCCTCCTCGATGTGGTCGAGGCCGAGCTGCATGCCCTGGCCGTGCTCGAGCGCGAGCTTCTCGAGCTCGCGCAGCAGCCGCTGCTGGCGCTCGCCCACCTGCGCCACGAGCGCCTGCGCGGCGGAGTGGTCGATGTCGAGCCCGAGCCGCTTGGCCTCCTGCTGGACCCAGCGCGGCAGCTCCTTGGTCTTGCGGACCTGCTCGGCGGCCACGTCGCCGCCGGCCTGCTTGACCGCGTCGACGAGCGACTTCGGCGCCTTCGCGCGGCCGTCCTCGCGGGCGAAGAACGTGACGGTGAGGTCGGGCGAGAGGTCCTTGAGCACCGGGACGAGGTGCTTCTTGATGTCGGCCTCCTTCCAGCGCTCGACGCCGTCGACGATGACGAAGCGGCGGCCGATCGCGAACGTCATCGCGCTCAGCGCGGCCGCGGCGGCTTCGGGCGTGGACTCGTCGCCCTCGAGGACCTCGGCGCCGTTGGCGCCGGACTCCGTCTCGGCCAGGGACCGCAGGCGCGCCCGGCGCTCGGCCAGGCGCCCGTGGTCGTCGCCGTGGATGAGGTAGGCGGGCTTCCAGGCGGGCGGCACGGCACCGAGGCTAACGAACGATCCCGCCGTCGCCGCGCCGCCGTCAGCCCGCGTCGCGCCGCGGGCAGTCGTCGACTCCGGCGCTCGCGCCTCGGGGCCCGTCGTCTCCCAGCGGCGCCCCGTCCCAGCCGACGACGGTCGTGCCCGGCGGCGCCGCCTCGTCGAGCTGCACGCGCACGCAGGAGAACACCAGGTCATCCTCCTGGCCGTTGAAGGGGATCCGCACGCGCACACGGATCCCGAGCCGGCGGCCGGGCAGCTTCCTGACCTCGACGTCGTCGAGCTCGGTGCTGCCCGAGTCGCCGTACTGGACGAACAGAACGTCCGGCTCGACCAGCTTCGAGTTGGCGTAGACCTCCGATGCGTCCTCGGTGGTCGCGCAGCCGGACAGCGCGACCGCTGTGGCAGCCGCGGCGGCGGCGGCGCCGCGGCGGCTCATGGTCGTCCTTCGAGCTCGGCCAGCCGGCGCTCGAGCTCCTCGATGCGCGTGACGAGCTCGCGTTCGCGCGGCCGGTGGACGAGCTCGAGCTTGATGCCGTCGGGGTCGTGGAAGAAGACCGCGTAGTAGCCGGGCGTGTACCGGTACTCCGCGGGGCCGGACTCGATCGTGCCGCCGTTCTCGGCGATCCACGTCGCGCGCTCGTCGACGAGCGCGCGCGTCGGAGCCACGAACGCGATGTGATGGATCCCGAGGTCGTACCGGTCATAGGGCGTCGTCCGGTCGTGCGACTGGCGCTCGCGCAGCGACACGGATCCGAACTCGCCCCGCCGCCCCAGGTAGACGACCCGCTCGCCGCGCTCGCCCTCGATCTCCGACGAGGTCACGTAGCTGAGCGGCTGCAGCAGCCCCGAGTAGAACGCGAGGCTCCGGTCGAGATCCGACACGACGAGGTCGAGGTGATCGATGGCGTCCATGGAGCGGATTGTGGCGAGCGGGCGCGCAGCGTTGTTTGCCGGATCCCGCGAGATGTCCTTACGGGAGGTCGATCCGGCTGGTTCCGTCGTCGTCCGTGCGCTTGACGTCGGGGACGGCGGCCTCGAGTGCGCGGACGGTCGCCGGCGCCGGGTGACCGTACGTGTTCCTGCCGACGGGGATCAGCGCGTGCTCGGGCTTCGTCTTGGCGAGCAGGGCCGGGAGCCCCGGGTCGTCGGAGCCGTGGTGGGCGACCTTCAGGACGTCGACGTCGGGCAGGTCGAGCGGGAGGGTCACCTCGGACTCCGCGTCGGCGGTCAGCAGCGCCGACCGGCCGCCGGACCGCGCGATCGCGACGGTCGCCGTGCGGTTCGGGTCGCCCGCGCGCGACGCGTCGGGCGGCGGCCAGAGGATCTCGATGTCGATCGGACCGGCGCGGACGTGCTGGCCGGCGACCGGGACGGTCCGCGGGACGTTCGTCGGGACGCCCTCGAACCGGGCTCCCCCGCCCTCGCCTCCGTCGCCGTGCTCGTGCTCGCTCGGGCCCTTGCGGCCGTCGACCACGAGGCCGACCGGCAGCGCGGCGAACACCGCTGCCGCGCCTCCGCCGTGGTCGGCCGACGAATGCGTGATCACGAACGCGTCGAGGCGCGTCACGCCGGCCTCGCGAAGCTCCTTCACCACCGGTGCGCCCGGCGGCCCCGCGTCGAAGAGCACCGCGTGAGCCCCATGCTGCACGAGGATCGCGTCGCCCTGGCCGACGTCGAGCGCGGTGACGGCGAACCCCTCCGGCGGCTGCGCCGGGGGCGGAACGAGCAGCACGAGCACACCCGCGCCGGCCGCCACCCACGCGACTCGGCCGCGCCCTGAGATCCGTTCCGACAGACGAGCGAAGCGCGACCTCGACGACGGCAGCGGCGACGGTGAGCGGAAGCCGGCGGCGGTCACCACGCTTCGGGCGCCTCTGAGCGCTCGCTCGCGTAGTGGTGCGGAGGCGTTGATGGCCGCGAGGCCGTAGAGCGCGGCGACGGCGAGGGGCGTCGGGGCTCCGATGCTGACGGCGGCGTTCGGGACCGTGGCGGCGGTGCGGGCGAGCCACGCGAGGAAGGCGAGCGGGAGGGCCGCGATCGCGCCGAGCGCTCCGGCGGCTGGGCCGCCGAGGACTCCGGCGAGCGTTCCGAGCCACATGACGGGTGCGACCGCTGGTGCGGCGAGGAGGTTCGCTGGGACCGACACGAGCGACAGCTCCTCGAAGTGCAACGCGATCAGCGGGGCAGTCCCGAGCGTCGCGGCGAGCGTCACGCCGGCCACGTCGGCGAGCGCGCCGGGCACGTTCCGCCGGGTCATCGCCTCGCGCAGGCGCCGGTGCAGCGCGAGGATCGCGATGACCGCGGCGAAGCTGAGCTGCCATCCGGGCTCCTCGGCTGCGCGCGGGTTCAGGGCAAGCGTGACGCTCGCGGCGAGCAGGAGCGCGTACCACCGCGTCGCGGGGCGACCGGCCATCGCGGCGACCAGGCCCGCCGCGCCCATCACCCCGGCGCGCTGGATCGAGGGCCCTCCCCCGGCAATCGGGACGTACGCGAGGATCGCGACGAGGGCCAATCCGAGCCGCAGCCGGAGCTCGACGCCCGCGAGCGCGCCGACCGCCACGATCAGCGCCGCGAGGAGCATCACGTTCTGGCCGCTTGCCGCGAGGAGGTGAGCGAGGCCAGAGGCCCGGAACGCGTCCCGGAGGTCGTCGGGGAGCGCGTGGTCCTGTCCGAGGACCATTCCCCGGGCGAGCGCACCGGTCTCCGCGTCGAGGCTCGCCGTCAGAGCGCGCTCCGCTCGGCGCCGGACGTGATCGAGCGGCGTGAGCCTCCACCGCGGCGTCGCCCGGATCGCGTCCGCTTCGAGCACCGCGTGAACGCCCCGCCGGCGCTCGAACGCCTCGCGGTCGCGGAGCCGTCGCAGCTTCCCGGCAACGACGACCTCCCGGCCGATCTCCAGCACGGGCAGCGTCGTCCGCGGGAACACCCGCACGAGCACCTTCTCGCCGCGCGCCGGACCGGCCGCGAGCTCGATCGGCACGACCCTCACGCCGTAGGGCCGCGTCCGAGGAGGCTCGGTGACAATGCCCCGGACCCGCACCTCGTCCGCGGGCCGGAGCACCGTCCGGTCCAGAGCGACCAGTCGAGCCTGCGCGACGACCGCACCCGCGAGGACGGCCACGGCGACGAACGCGAGGACCAGCGGCACGCCGCTGGTGGGAGCCCTCGTGGTCTCCGACGACCGCCGCGACGGCGACGGCGACGGCGACGGCGAAATGCTCGACGACGACATGCTCGCCGACCGCGTCGGGTAGCCGACACCCTCGCGGAGTCGGTCACGGACCGCGGCGCTCGTCGTGAGCGCCAGGGCTGCCAGCGCGACGGCCGCCACGAGCCAGGGCCACCGCGGGCCGGCGAGGAGGCCGGCCGTGAAGGCCCCGAGGAGCGCGTGGGGTGCGTGGAGGACCAGGGTCTCCGCCGACCACGTCGGGCGGTAGCGGTCCGGACGGGTCTTCATACGCGGACCTGCTCACGAAGGTCGGCGAGGCGCTTGTCCCCGATGCCCGGGACCTGGCCGAGCTCGTCGACCGACCCGAACCCTCCGTGCTCCTCGCGGTAGTCGAGGATCTTCTGGGCGGTGATCGCCCCGACGCCGGGAAGCGTGTCGAGCTGCTCGAGCGTCGCGGTGTTCAGGTCGATCGGCTGCCCCGGCGCGCCAGGAGCGACGCCGCCCGTGCCCGTAGCCGGCGTGCCGCCGCCTGCCCCGCCTCCCCCGCCTCCCCGCGGCGCCCGCTCCGGCACGAGCACCTGCCGGCCGTCCTCGACCTTCGCCGCCAGGTTCACGGCGCCAAGGTCGGCCCGCTGCGTCGGCCCGCCCGCGCGCCGGACCGCGTCGTCGACCCGCGACCCCGGTCGCAGCCGGTAGACACCGGGATCGCGCACCGCCCCCGCGACGTGCACGAGCACGGCCGCACCACCCGGCGATCCCGAAGACGGCACCGACACCTGAGGCGCGGGCGGAGCCGCCGCCGGAGGCGACGACCCCTTCAGGTACCGCGCACCGAGCAGCGCCACGACGACCGCCACCGCGAGGTAGGCCAGGAGCTGCGAGCGAGGGAGTCCTGCGGGCACCCGCGCGACGCTACGGACGCTCGTGTGCCGGGTCTGTCGCGCACTGTGCCGGATCACCGCAGCAACAGGCGCTGATTCGTGCGGAGCGGGTAGAGGGAACGCCATGCGCCTGTTCCTGGCTTCCCTTGCCGTGCTCGTCCTCGCCGCTCCCGCCGCCGCGCAGGAGCCCCGGCCGACCGGCGTCGCCGACATCGAGACGAGCGCGAGCTTCGTCCTGAGCGCCCTCGAGGACGCCGATCGCGTCACCGCCCTCGGCGACGTCGACGGCGATGGGCGCCGCGACGCGGCGGTCACCGACGCCAACGCCGAGATCGTGCGGGTCGTCCTCTCCGGCGGCGGCCCGGCTGGGCTGCGAGCCTTCCGGATCCGAGGCGCGAGGCTTGGCTTCGACGGCAGCGTGTACGACGCCGGTGACCTCAACGGCGACGGGCTCGCCGACATCGCGATCCCGATCGACCTCGGGAGAGACGACGCCGTCGCGATCCTCTTCGGCCGCCTGAACCCGCGCGACGTCGACCTGGAAAGGCCCGAGCAGCGCGACCTCATCGTCCGGATCAACACGGGGGACCCGACGGCCGCGGCCGCGGGCGACGTCAACGGCGACGGCCTCGGCGACCTCCTGGTCGGGTCCGGACAGGGGTCCGACGACGACGAGCGCCCTCGGGTGTGGGTCGTCTTCGGCTCGGCCGACCTCCGCGGCAGCCGCGACGTGAGGCGGCTCGGCGCCGGCGGTCAGACCCTGCTCGCTCCCCGCAGCGCACTGCTCGTCGGCTCCGCGCTCGCGGGGGCAGGAGACGTCGACGGCGACGGCCTGGCCGACGTGGTCCTCGGCAGCCTGATCTCCGGGCCCCACCTGCTGGAGGACTTCCAGGACCCTGAGCGTGTCGCGCGGCTCTTCCGCGGCGAGGCGATCGTCGCCTACGGTCGTCGCGAGGCCGGAACGATCGACCTCACGGCGCCGAGGGCGGCAACGCGACTGACGACACGGCAGACCGCGCAGCTCGGCACCTCCGCGGCCGGTCCGGGCGACGTGAACGGTGACGACCTGGCCGACGTCGCGGTGGGCGCGCCCGACGACCAGTCCTTCGGAAGCGCCCCGACCGCGCGCGGCGGGGCGTTCGTCGTCTTCGGCGACCGCTCGCGGCCTGCCGGCGTCGACGTCGACGCGCTCGGCGATCGCGGCTTCGCCATCGAAGGCCGTGCGCCCGGTACGGGAGCCGGCCTTGAGCTCGCCCCGGCCGGTGACCGCGACGGCGACGGGCGACGGGATCTGCTCGTCTCCGAGCTCGGAACCACGGTCAGCGCAGGCGAGGACGATGGAGAGCCCGAGGCTCCCGGCGGCGTGCACGTGGTCTACGGAGCGGCTTCGGGCGCCACGGTCGACCTCGCCGCGCCGGGCGAGCGGACCCTGCTCCTGCGCGGCTCGGGGACGCAGCGCGCCGGGGAGAGCGTCGCCGCCGGCAGCGACCTCGACGCCGACGGCCGCCCGGAGATCCTCGTCGCGCGCCCCGGGACGTGCCGCGTCGGGCGCCTCGGCGAAGGAGACGCGGTCGCGATCGAGCGCGGCACCGGGGCACCTGCCCCGGCGGGCCGCGGGACCGCGGCCGACGATGCGTTCACCGGCGGTCCCGTGGGCGAGTCGCTGTTCGGCTTCGACGGCGCCGACCTGCTGCAGGGCCGCGACGGGCACGATTGCATCTCCGGCGGCGACGGCGCCGACCGGCTCCGCGGCGGGCTCAGCGGCGACGCGCTGTTCGGCGAGGACGGCGACGACGACATCGCCGGCGACTCGGGATGCGACCGCATCTTCGGCGGCCCCGGCGCCGACCGCATCACGGCCGGGCCGGCGCGGGTGCCGCTGATGGCGGCGATGCGCGACCCGATCGGCGCGCGCGACCGCGACCGGGTCGCGGCCGGCGACGGCGATGATCGGGTCAGGGGCGGGCTCGACCGGGACGACCTCGACGGCGAGAACGGCGACGATCTGATCGACGGGGGCGGCGGAGACGACTCGCTGCAGGGCGGCGACGGCAGCGACGTGCTCCGTGGGCGTTCGGGCGACGACTACCTGATCGGGCAGGGCTTCGACGACGAGAGCTTCGCCCCCCTGCCTGTGCGGGCGCCGAAGCCCGGAGCCGACGTGCTCGACGGCGGCGCGGGCGACGACGCGCTCGTGGGAGGCGCTGGAGGCGACAGGCTCTTCGGGCGTGACGGCCGCGACGAGCTGATCGGCGGCGACGGCCGCGACCTTCTCTCGGGCGGCGAGGGCAACGACCGCATCACCGGCGGGGGCGGCCGCGACGTCGTCTCGGGTGGCGCGGGCCGCGACCGCATCGACGTCGCGGGGGGCGGCCGGGACGTCGTCCGCTGCGGCCCCGGGCGCGACACCGTCCGGGCCGACGGCAACGACCGCCTCTCGGGCTGCGAGGTCGTGCGGCGAGCCCGGCCGCGCCGTTAGCGCGACCGCCGGCCCGAGCGGCGAACCCGCTCGCAGCCGGTGAGCCGGTCGCGCGAGTCGGCGTAGACGGTGTCGATGCCCGGCCCGCAGGTGACCTGGTCGACGCCGCCGCCGCGCGCGACGATCCGGTCGTTGCCGGCACCGCCGGCCACGCGGTCGTCGTCGTAGCCGCCGTTCAGGCGGTCGTTCCCGGGCCCGCCGCGGAGCAGATCCTGCCCGCGCCCACCCTCGAGCTCGTCGTCGCCCTCGCCGCCGTCGAGGGTGTCGCGGCCGAACCGGCCGAACAGCCGGTCGTTGCCGCCCTGGCCGACGAGCACGTCGTCCCCGCCGCGCCCCTCGAGGTCGTCGCCGCCGTCGCCGGCGACGCAGTAGTCGTCGCCCTCGGTGCCGAGCAGCGTCTCGGCCGACGGCGTCCCGCCATCGGTGCACGGCGCGTGGAGCACGCCAGGCTCGTCGTAGACGTGCTCACAGCCCTTCAGCCGTGACCGCTCGGCACTGAAGTTCACGAACACGATGTCCTCGCCGTCGCCGCACGACACCTCGTCCGGGCCCGATCCGCCCGCGAGGATGTCGTCGCCCGGACCGCCCGACACCGTGTCCTCCCCGCGCCCGCCGGACACGAAGTCGTCGCCCTCGCCGCCGGCGAGGTGGTCATCGCCAAAGCGCAGCTCGACCACCTGGTCGTTCCCCGGTCCGCCGTCGAGGCGGTCGTCGCCGTCGTCGCCGTCGAGCAGGTCGTTGCCGCGCTCGCCGGACAGGGTGTCGTCGCCGGTCCCGCCGTGCAGCGCGTCGCTGCCGTCGCCTCCGCGCAGGACGTCATCGGCCGAGGCGCCGGTGATGAGGTCGGCGAGCGGCCCTCCCAGGAGCCGTTGCGCCCCGAAGGAGCCGCGCAGCCGGCGCTGCGCCCCGAACGCGCCCGGCCGCGGCCGCGTCACGACGACCATCCGGACTGACTCCTCGCTCACACGACCGCTCGACGACTTCAGCGTCAGCGCCACGTTCATCCGAAGCCGGCCGTCGGCCTCGAGCGCCTGCCGCGCGGGCGGCGGCAGCGCGAACGCCAGCTTGACCCAGGGATTGCTGGCCGACCGCGCGGTGGCCTCCGGCAGCTCCCAGCCCGGGGACCCTGGGCGCCAGCCGGCGACCGTCGCCTTCGCCACCGCGGTGGAGCCGCGTGCCGAGCGCAGCGCGACGTCGACCCCGCCGCGCAGGTAGACCGGGGTCTCGGAGATGTCGAACGCGTCGCGCCGCGACGTCCCGCGCGGCGGGGTCGGGCGCGCTCCGGACGGCGGCGGCGGGCCGCCGTACGGTCGCCCCCAACAGCATCCGCCGGTCTGCGGCTGCGGGTTCCACGCGACCCGGCTGCGGTCGTGATCGTGCGGCCACGACCGGCTGTGGTAGACGTCGAGCCGCCAGCGCGCCGCGTTCTCCGGCGCGCCGTCGTAGGTGTTGTCGTGATCGACCCGCGCGACGACGACCTCGCGGAAGCCGTCGCCGTCGAGGTCGCCCAGCGAAGCCACCACCTGGCTCCAGACCTCGTTCTCGTACGGGAACATCACGCCGCTGAACGGATAGGTCCGCTGACCGTCGAGGTAGCGGATGCCCTCGCC
>CADCVT010000014.1 GCA_902806215.1 uncultured Solirubrobacteraceae bacterium
AGCTCGTCGCCGGCGACCCGGCGATCGTGCACTGCTACCGCGGCTGGTGGTGCCCGAAGGAGCAGACGTTCTTCCGGCGGCTGCTCGCGCTGCAGGAGGAGGCCGAGGTCGCCTACTGCCGCATCGTCTCGATCAGCGTCGACCCGCAGCCGGTCGTCGCGGCCTACCGGGCCGGCCTCGGCGCGCGATGGACGTTCCTGTGCGATCCCGACCGCGAGGCGCTCGAGCTGCTCGGCCTGCGCGAGACGACCGACACCGTCAACCACCCGTACGTGCCGGCCGTGTTCTCGACGTTCCCGGACCTGACGATCCATGCCGCCTACGACGGCTACTGGTACTGGGGCCGGCCGACGGACGAGGAGCTGCGCGCCGACCTGCGCGCGATCAGCCGAGCGGTCCGCCCCGACTGGGACGCGCCGACGCCATGAGCTGGTGCTGGTGGGCACTCGTCGAGGACCGGCCCTGCGGAGCGACGGCGACGGCGCGAGCGACGGACGGCGACGGCGCGCCCGCCGGGTGGCTCGCCGCCTGGGGCCAGCCGAACAAGCCCGTGCCCGCAGCCCGCCGAGGCGACGATCGCCTGCTCGATCCCGACGGGGCGCCGGGCTGGGTCTCGCTCGTGCTCGCGCCCGAGCGCAACGAGCTGCTGTTCGACGACGTCGCCGTCCAGCAGGCGCGCCGCGACGTGCTCGCCCGCCCGCCGATGCGCGGTCTCACGACGCTGCTGCGCGACGCGAGCCACTTCGAGGGAGCGCTCACCGTCGCGGCCGACGGCGACGAGGCGCGCCTGCGCGACGACCCGTTCGCGCGCATCTTCGCCCAGCGCGTGCTCCGCATCGAGGGCGGACTGCTCGGCACGACGCCCGCGCCGGCGGGCCCGACGATCGAGCGCTACGGCAGCGCCCAGCCGTGGCCGTGGGACCGGTTCGAGGCGTGAGCCGCGGCTAGCGGTACTCCGGGTTCGGGTGGTCGAAGCGCTGCCCGGCGTCCCACGCCGGCCCCTGGTTGCCCCACGCGGGGATGCCGCCGGCGCGCTTGAGCATGCGCGCGGTGTGGAGCAGGTTCCAGGTCATGAAGGTCGTGTTGCGGCGGGTGAACGCGTTCTCCGGTCCGCCGCTTCCTGGATCCGCGTAGGACGGGCCGGGGCCCGCCTCGCCGATCCAGCCGCAGTCGGCCTGGGGCGGGATGACGAAGCCGAGGTGCTGCAGCGAGTAGAGCGTCTCCATCGCGACGTGCTTGATGCCGTCCTCGTTGCCCGTGACCACCAGCCCGCCGACGCGGCCGTAGTAGATCCACTGGCCCTTGTCGTTGAGCTGGCCCGAGTAGCCGTACAGACGCTCGACGACCTTGGTGCAGAGCGAGCTCTTGGCGCCGAGCCAGATCGGCGTCCCGAGCACGAGGATGTCCGCGGCCAGCACCTGCGCCTGCACCGCCGGCCAGTCGTCGCGGTCGAAGCCGTGCTCGGTCATGTCCTCGGAGACGCCCTGCGGGATGACGAGGTCGGCGACCCGCACGATGTCGACACCGACGCCGTGCGCGCGCATGATCGCGATCGCGTTGTCCATCAGCGCCTGGGTGTTCGAGGGCTCGGGCGACGGCTTGAGCGTGCAGTTCAGGAAGACGGCCCGCAGGTCGCTGAAGTCGAGGTCGAGATCGGTCATCGAAGGATGCGTCCCGCGAGCGGGCGCCGCGTTACGGGCCGGTCGCACGTTGGTAACACCGCGCGGCTCGCCCGCAGGGAGACTCGGCGCACGCGTGCCGCACCTCACCGTCATCCGCGTGATCGCGAAGCTCGATCGCGGCGGCGCCCAGCTCTCGATGCTGCGCGTCGCGCGACACCTCGCCTCCCGTGGCGTGCGGACGCGGCTCCTCGCCGGCTATGCGACGTGCGAGGGCGTCGCCCTGGCACGCGAGCACGGACTCGAGCCCGAGGTCTATGGCCGCGCCGGCGACCTGCAGTGGACACCGCACGACGGCTTCGCCGCGTGGCTCGAGCCGCGCCTGGAAGGCGCCGACCTCGTCCACGCACACATGTTCGGCGCCTGGTGGGCGGCGGTCCGTGCCGCAGCGACCACGCTGCCCGTCATCGCCTCCGAGCACAACGCCTACCACTGGCCGGCCGAGGACCACAGCCGGGAGCTCGCGACTGCGCTCCCGGGCGTGGCCTGCTTCTTCGCCCACGGCCCCGGCGCCCGGGCGACGGTCGTCGAGGCCGGGCTGCCAGCCGACCGCGTCCTGACGGGGATCTCTCCGGTGACCGGCATGGACGCGCGTCCGCGCGCCGATCTCCCGGCGGGCCGGGTCGTCTTCTCGGGCCGCCTCGATCCCGACAAGGCGCCGGACGTGCTCATGGCCGCGGTCCCGCTGCTGCGCGGCCGGCCGCCCGTGCTGATGCTCGGCGCCGGGCGCCTCGAGCCCGCGCTCCGGGAGCAGCGCGCGCGGCTCGGTCTCGAGCAGCAGGTGGACATGCCGGGCTGGGCGAGCGACCCTGCGCCGCTCATCGCCGGCGCCGCGGTGCTCGCGGTTCCTTCGCGCGACGAGTCGTTCTCGCAGACGGCGGTGCTGGGGATGGGACTCGGGGTCCCGGTGATCGGCACCGACGTGGACGGCTTCCCCGCGACGCTCGGCGACGGCCGCGGCATCATCGTGCCGCCGGAGGACCCGGTCGCGCTGGCTGGAGCGATCCAGGACGTGCTCGACGGTCAGGCGCGAATCGATCGCGCCGGCGCGCGGCGCTTCGCGCAGCAGTTCGCGATCGGGCGCGTCGCGGAGGTCTACGAGCGCACGTACCGCGCGCTCGTCGATCGCACCGCGCTCGCCGCGTGACCGAGTCCTTCGTCACCGAGCCCGGGCCGGCGGACCTCCACGCGTGGCACGTGCTCCGTCCGCTCCTCGACTGGCGCCCGTACCTGCCGTTCTCCTCGGGCTCCATGCGGGTGAGCGGGCTCGTCCACCTGTGCAACACGATCGTCCATTCCGAGCCCGCCGAGGTCGTCGAGTGCGGCGCGGGGGTGAGCACGATCGTCCTGGCTCGGCTGCTGGCCGAGCGCGGGACGGGCCGCATCACTGCCCTCGAGCACGACGCCCGGTGGGCCGAGGTGGTCGGCCGGCAGATCGCCGCCGAGTCCCTCGCGCGGGTGTCACGCGTGATCCACGCGCCGCTCGACGACGGCTGGTACGACGACGACGGGGTCGCCGGGCTCCCGGACGCGATCGACCTGCTGATCGTCGACGGCCCGCCCGCCGACTCCGCCGAGCTCGCCCTCGCGCGCCGGCCGGCCCTCGACCGGCTCGCGTCGCGTCTCGGCCCCGGTGCCGTGGTCGTCCTGGACGACATCGGGCGCGCCGGCGAGCAGGCCGTGCTCGCCCAGTGGGAGGAGACGACGGACTGGTCCTTCGAGCGCATGCCCGAGGAAGCGATCGCGGTGGGGCGCCGGCCGCGCTGACGAGGATGTGGCTCGCCCCGAAAATCTGACTGTTACCGTCGCCTGAGTGCGACGAACCGCGTCAGCCATCGGACTTGCCGTCGTGCTCGCCGCGCTGTGGGCGATCCCCGCGGCGGCGCAGAAGGTCACCTACCACGACCTGCCCGACGAGAGCCAGCCGGGCGCGATCACGACCGGTCCGGACGGCGCCGTCTGGTTCACGATGCGCGGCGAGTTCGACATCGGGCGACTCGCGACGGACGGATCGGTCCGTGGGTTCGTCCTCCCGCGCCCGGGCGCCGAGCCCAGGCGCATCGCGGCGGGACGCGACGCGATCTTCTACACCGACAGCCTGGCCAGCCGGGTCGGACGACTCGAGCTCGACGGCACCGCCACCGAGGTCTCGGTGCAGACCTGCCCGGTCGCCACGTGCGGGCTCCGGGCTCCCGCCAGCCTCGCCGGCGCACCCGACGGCTCGGTCTGGTTCAGCGTCGACGCGCTGTTCGGCAGCGGCGCGAACCCGGACGACGCCTACCAGGACGTCTGCTCGCTCGGGCCGCGCCTCGAGCCCGGCGAGTGCACCCCGATCGACCCCGTCGGCCTGCCGAATGGCCACGCGTCGGGCGGCCCGACGCTCGGCCCCGACGGCGCGATGTGGTTCACGAACAAGAACGAGCGGATCGTCGGCCGCATCCCGCTCACGGGTCCGCGCACGGTGCGGAAGTTCGCGCTGACCCGCGAGCGCGACCTCGACGAGATCGTCGCCGGACCGGACGGTGCGCTGTGGTGGGTCGAGGGATCGCGCAGCGTGATCGGGCGGATCACCACGGGCGGGACGGTCGGGGCGTACCCGCTGCCGCGCAGCGGCAGCGTGCCGGCGGACATCACCGCCGGGCCGGACGGCAACGTGTGGTTCACCGAGGCGAGCGACGTCGGCAACGCCATCGCGCGCATATCGCCCCGGGGGACGATCACGGAGTTCCCACTCCCCGAGAAGTCCAGCGGGCCGAGCGGCATCACGACCGGCGCCGACCGCGCGCTGTGGTTCACCGAGCCGGGAGCCGTCGGCCGGGTGACGACGGCGGGAGAGGTCTCGACCTTCATCTCGAGCTTTGCCCCGCGAGGAATCGCCGCCGGCATGGGC
>CADCVT010000015.1 GCA_902806215.1 uncultured Solirubrobacteraceae bacterium
GGACGTCGCGGAGGATGTTCACCCCGGGCGTGTCGGCGTCGACGACGAACATCGAGGCGCTCTGGTGCGGGCGCGCGTCCGGGTCGGTGACCGCCATGACGATGAGGAAGTCGGCGATCGACGCGTTCGACGAGAACCACTTGTGGCCGGTGATCACGTAGTCGTCGCCGTCGCGGACCGCGCGGGTCTTGAGCTGAGTGGGATCCGAGCCCGGCGTGTCGGGCTCGGTCATCGAGAAGGCCGAGTGCAGGTCGCCCTGCAGCAGCGTGTGCAGGTAGCGCTCCTTCTGCTCCGGCGAGCCCGCCAGCGCGAGGATCTCCGAGTTGCCCGAGTCCGGCGCCTGGTTGCCGAACGCGAACGGCGCGATCGCCGACGTGCCGAGGATCTCGTGCATCAGCCCGAGCTTCACCTGGCCGAAGCCCTGGCCGCCGAGCTCGGGGTCGAGGTGCGCCGCGTACAGCCCGCGCTCCTTGACCTGCTCGCGCAGCGGCTCCATCGCGCGGCGCAGCTGGTCGTAGTCGAGATCGAGGACCTCCAGCGGCCAGATGTTCTCGCGCACGAACGTGCGCATCCAGTCCAGATGCAACTGGAACTCGGGGTCCGTCGAGAAGTCCCACATGAATGGGTAGTTCAGCACCTATGCGCATCGTCGTCGTCGGAGCCACCGGGAACCACGGATCAAGCCTCGTCCGCCGCCTGTCGCGGGACCCGGAGGTCACGTCCATCGTGGGCGTCGCCCGCAGGCGTCCCGAGTGGACGGTCGAGAAGGTGTCGTGGGTCACCGCGGACATCTCCCGCGACGATGTCGAGCTCGAGCCGATCTTCACGGCCGCCGACGCCGTCGTGCACCTCGCGTGGCTGATCCAGCCGGCGCGCAACGAGCGGATCACGCACGCGACGAACGTCGAGGGCAGCTCGCGCGTGTTCACGGCGACGGCCCGCGCCGGCGTCCCCGCGCTGATCCACGCGTCGTCGATCGGCACCTACTCGGAGGGCCCGAAGGACCGCGGCGTGACCGAGGACTGGCCGACCGACGGGATCGCGTCGTCGTACTACTCGCGCCACAAGGCGGCGTGCGAGCGGATGCTCGACTCGCTCGAGGCGGCGCATCCCGACCTGCGCGTGGTGCGGATCCGCCCCGGCCTGGTGTTCAAGCGCGAGGCCGCGACGCAGATCCGCCGGCTGTTCGTCGGGCCGTTCCTGCCCCGCGCGCTCGTGCGGCGCGACCTCCTGCCGGTCCTTCCGGTGACCGAGCGGCTGCGTGTGCAGTGCGTGCATACCGAGGACCTCGCCGAGGCCTACCGGCTGGCGATCGTGCGCCCAGACGCTCGTGGCGCCTACAACATCGCCGCCGACCCGGTGCTCGACGGCGAGTCGATCGGGCGTGAGCTCGGCGCCCGCCCGGTGAAGGTCCCCGCGGCCGCACTCAGGGCCGGTGCGAGCGCGGCGTTCCACGCGCGCCTGATCCCGGTCTCGCCCGACTGGGTCGACATGGGGCTCGGCGTGCCGATCATGGACACGACCAGGGCCCAGCGCGAGCTCGGGTGGGAGCCGCGGCGAGACGCGCTCGAGACGCTCGGCGAGCTGTTCGACGGCCTGCGCGAGGGTGGCGACTTCACGACGCCACCGCTCGCGGCGGAGACGAGCGGCCCCGCGCGCATCCGCGAGGTGCTCACCGGCGTCGGTTCCACGTCGCGCTGAGCGAGCTTGAGCGTATAGCCTCGGGGCATGCCCCAGGAGCACCTGGATCGCCTCTCCGCGGTCGACGCCTCGTTCCTCGTCCAGGAGGGGTCCGAGTCGCACATGCACGTCGGCGCCCTCGTCCGGCTCGAGGGACCGCCGCCCGACATGGAGGACTTCCTCGACTCGCTGCGCGGGCGCCTGCACCTCGTCCCGCGCTACCGGCAGAAGCTCGCGTTCCCGCCCGCCGGCAGCGGCCGCCCGCTGTGGGTCGACGACACCGACTTCAACCTCGAGTACCACGTGCGCCACACCGCGCTTCCGCGGCCCGGCAGCGACGAGCAGCTGCGCAACCTCGTCGCGCGGATCTTCTCCCAGCAGCTCGACCGCTCCAAGCCGCTGTGGGAGCTGTGGATCGTCGAGGGGGCCAAGGACGGCTCGTGGGCGCTCATCACGAAGACGCACCACGCGCTGATCGACGGGATCTCGGGGATCGACCTCGCGACGGTGCTCTTCGACATCACTCCCGTGCCGCGGGAGGTCGACCATCCCGACCGGCGCTGGCAGCCGCACCGCGAGCCCGCCTCGGTCGACCTGCTCGCCGGCGTCGCCCGCTCGATGGTGCGCACCGGGCTGAAGATGGCCGAGCAGGTCGTCGGCTCGGTCACGAAGCCGACCGACGCGATCGGCGCCGCGCGCGAAGCCGTCGAGGGCGTCGGCGAGATCGTCTGGGCGACGCTCAACCCGGCTCCCCCCACGCCGCTCAACGTGCCGATCGGGCCGCACCGGCGGTTCGTCGGCGTGCGCGGCCGGCTGGCGGACTTCAAGCTCGTCAAAGACGCGTTCGGCGGCACCGTCAACGACGTCGTGCTCGCCGTCGTGGCGGGCGGGCTGCGCGAGTTCCTGCACTCGCGCGGCGTGCGCACCGAGGGGATGGAACTGCGTGCGCTCGTGCCGGTCTCGCTGCGCGCCGAGCACGAGCACGGCCATCTCGGCAACCGCATCGCGGCGATGCGCGGCCCGCTGCCGGTCTACGTCGGCGATCCGGTCGAGCGGCTGCGCACGGTCTCGCGCGAGATGCGCGACCTCAAGGACTCCAAGCAGGCGCTCGGAGCCGAGGTGCTCGCAGGCGCGCAGAACTTCGCACCGCCGACGATCCTCGGCGTCGCGTCGCGGCTGAACTTCTCGACGCGGCTGTTCAACCTCATCGTCACGAACGTGCCCGGCCCGCAGATGCCGCTGTACGTCCTCGGGCGCGAGATGCAGACGGTGTTCCCGATCGCGTTCCTGCCGCGCGAGCACGGCCTGGCGATCGCGATCATCTCCTACAACGGCTTCCTGAACTTCGGGCTCCTCGGCGACTACGACGCTGTGCCCGACCTCTAGGCGATCGGCGACCACATCGAGGAGGCCATCGACCAGCTCGTCACGCTGGCGAAGGCCGAGAAGGGCGCCGGGAAGCCCGAGCCCGCGCGCGCCTAGGGTCCTAGGGCAGCGCGCGGACCGTCGCGTCGGGGCGACCCGGCGCGTCCTCGCGGTTGCCGGCGCGGTCGACGGCGACGGTGAAGAAGCGGTAGGTCGAGCGGGGCCTGGCCTTCACGCGGTAGGTGGTCCTGCGCGTCCTCGCGATCCGGACGGGCGCGCGGTCCCGGGTCGAGCGCCAGATCTCGTAGGAGGCGACGCCGGAGGCCTCGACGCCGGGCGGCGCCGTGTCCTCGCCGGTCCAGCGCAGGGTGATCGTCCGCTTGCGCGTGCGGCGGGGCGCGGACAGCCGCGAGACGGGCGGGCGGCGGTCGAGCCGCCGCGCGGCTTCGACGGCGGACCGCGCGTCGACGATCCCCCAGCCGAGCTGCGGGTTCCAGCCGGTCCCCGCGGGCCGGCGCGCGGTCTCCTTGAGCAGCCGCACGACGTCGGCGGCCGGGATGTCGGGATTGAGATCGCGCACGAGCGCGGCGACGCCGGCGACGATCGCCGTCGCCATCGAGGTGCCCTGCAGGTACGCGTAGCGGCTGTCGCCGCGGTAGGTCGTGCGGCAGCGGCACGCGGGCGTGACCGGAGGCCCGGAGGTCCCGCGGTCGAACACCGTCTCGGCCTGCGGCCACGCGCCCAGCAGCCCGCGCGGCCCGGAGCCGCGCTCGAACGCGCCGTAGGCCGCCAGGGAGATCTGGCTCCCGCGGCCGGCGAACGCGGCCTTCTGGTCGGAGAAGGTCGCCGCGGTCACGCTCAGCCCGAGGTTGCTCGTCAGGTCCGAGCCGGTGCCGGTGGGCTGCACGATGTTCGCGGGGTCGCCCTGCTCCGCGGTGTCCTGGTCGGCGGCGGCCGCCACCACGACGGCGTTCTTGAGCGTCGCGTACGCGACGGCGTCGGCGACCGCGACCGGCGTCGCGCGCTCGCCGTCGGTCCCGAAGCTGAGGTTGATCACCTGGGCGCCGCGGTTGGCCGCCTCGACGATCGACTCGGCCACCGAGCTGTCGCTGAAGTCGGTCTTGACGGCGATCAGGCCGCAGTCGAGTCCCGCACTCGCGATGCCGATCCCGTTGCCGCTGCCGCCGCAGGCCAGCGAGGCGACGTGGGTGCCGTGGCCGGTCTCGTCGACGAGCGGCCCGGCGGCGCCGGACGGGTCGGCGTCGATCGTCTCGCGGACCTTGCCGGCGATCTCAGGATGCGCGCCGTCGACGCCGGAGTCCACGACGGCGACAAGCGCGTTCGCGCCGCGCGACAGGTCCCACGCCTCGAAGAGCCCGGTTCGCGCGACCCACCACTGCACGACGGTGCCGGGCGGCGTCCCGTTCGCGGTCTCCGCATCGGTCAGGGCTGGATCGTCGGGAACGAACCTCGGGCGGTAGCGCCGCTCGGCCTGGACGGAGCGCACGCGCGGGTCGCGCCGCAACCGGTGCGCGAGGGCACGGAGAGATTCTCCTGGGCGGGGCTTCACGGTGACCAGGCCGATCTCGGGAACCGCCGATCCGGCACGTCGCGCCGCCGCGACGGCGACCGGCTCGCCGCGCTCGCCGCGCTGCTCGAGCGAGACGAGCAGCCGGCCCGTCGACCCGCCGCCCGCCGCGAGCGCGGGCGGGACGAGGGCGGCGACGAGGAGGAGCGCCAGGACGGCGACGCGGCAGATCACGAGCTGACCTTAGTCGCCAACCTCGGCGGATAGCGCGCGTTGGGGGAACCAAAGCGTCACCGGAGATGACGTCCCGCGGAGAGCCAGTCGTGCCCCGTCCCGCCGTGTCCTGTGCCCCGGGACCGGCGGGGCTCCGCGGGGAAGCTCAGTACCCGAGAGCGAACTTGGCGTCTTCAGACATCCGCTCGGGCGTCCAAGGCGGCGTGAAGATCATCGAGGACGTCACGTTGTTGACGCCGTCGAGCTCGGAGACGAACTCGTCGATCTGCTCGGAGACCTGCGGCCCGATCGGGCACGCCGGCGTGGTCAGCGAGAACGTGACGTGCACGTCGTTGCCATCGATGTCGATCCCGTAGATGAGGCCCAGCTCGACGAAGTCGAGCCCGAGCTCGGGGTCGATCACGTTGCTCAGGGCGGCTTCGACGTCGTCCACAGTTGCCATGCCACGAGTGTAGCTCCGGGCTTGCGCGCCAAATCGTTCGGATTGGGTAGGTTCCGGCAATCGTCACGCTCGACGAACAAGCCTTCGTACTCCGTATGTGGGGGGACGAGGATCGCTCGACGCAGAGTCTGCGCCGTCGTCCGCTCTCGCGCGTCCTGACGACGCTGCGCAAGGACCTCACGGTCGATCTCAGCGAGCTGTCGTTCGCGGACACGTCGCTCATGCTCGACCTCGTGATGCTGGCCCGGCGCCTGCGCCACGCCGGGCGCCACATGGTCCTGCACGCGCCGCAGCCGCACATCCAGCGGCTCATCGAGCTCATCGGGCTCGACCGGGTGGAGGGCGTCTTCGTGGCCTCCCCCGCCCGGCACTAGTGCCTCCGTCGTAATCGGCGGCACTAGCCTGTCGCGCGGTGCTCCCGTTCCTCGTCGTCCTCTTCGTGGTCGTTCCGATCGTGGAGCTCTACGCGATCATCCAGGTCGGGCAGGCGATCGGCGTGCTCCCGACGATCGGGATCCTCATCCTCGACTCGATCGTCGGGTCGCTGCTCATGCGCTCGCAGGGCCGCGCGGCGTGGCGGCGCTTCAACGCCGCGCTCGCCGCGGGTCGGCCTCCGGCGCGCGAGGTCATCGACGGCGTGCTCGTGATCTTCGGCGGCGCCCTGCTCCTGACGCCGGGCTTCATCACCGACATCCTCGGCCTGCTCCTGCTGATCCCGCCGACGCGCGCGCTGTTCCGCGGCGTGCTCGTCCGCCGGTTCGGCCCGCGGCTCGTCGTGAGCGCCGCGAGCCGGTTCGCGCGGCGGGAGAATCGCCCCCAGGGCGATTCTCCCAGGGCCGATGGCCCCCCGGGCCATCGGCCCTTCGACGTCGAGGGCACCGCGTCCGAGGTCGACGATCCCCCCAGGAGGCTGCCGTGATGGACGTCGGACCCGAGCACGAGACGCCGCAGCACGGCGACGCCGAGGGAGCGGTGGATGCCGTCACCGTCGCGTTCGGCGATGCGAAGCAGGGGCTCTACGGGCTCGCGCGCGTCGGGCTGCCCGGGCCGACCGGGCTGGGGATCCTCTTCGAGGGCTCCGACGTCGTCGCGGTCGAGACCGAGGGCGTCACCGTCGAGACGCTCGAGACGCTCGCGCGCTGGCGCGCGCGCTTCGGGGACTACTTCGACGTCGAGCTGAGCGCGCTGTCGGCGCCGGCGGCTCTGACCGTCGAGCATCCCGCCGGCCGCGCCGGCGGCATGAACGGCTACGAGCAGCTCTGCCGCGTGCGCGGCACGGTCGAGGACCGGCCGGTCGACTGCCTCGGGCAGCGCGGGCACTCGTGGGGACGCCCGGACTGGGACCGGATCGCGCTCGCGCGGACGATGAGCGCGTGGCTCGACGACCAGACCGCCGTCTCGCTCACCGCCGTCCGGTCGAACAAGGCCAAGCACCACGGCGACGAGGACGTCGCAGCCTACGTCGTGTCGGGCGGCGTGCCCGAGCTGATGGAGGAGCCGCTCGTCTCGACGACCTACGACGGCGACGGGCGCCAGCGACACGTCGGCCTGGAGCTGTGGCCCGCGGGCGACGACGCCTACCCGCATCGCGCCGCCGGCGAGGTGCTGTGCGGGACGACGCTCGACCTCGGGCGGCTGCGGCTCGACTGCGCGTTCTTCGCGTGGAAGATGGAAGGGCGCTCCGGCGTCGGGCGCTACGACGTGCTGAGGCGCGCGTGATGGCGTCGCGGATCGAGGCGATCGTGTGCGACTTCGGCGGCGTGCTGACGACGCCGCTGTTCAACGCGTTCGCCCACGTGCAGGAGGAGCAGGGCATCCCGCTCGAGTCGCTCGGCAAGGCGATGTGGGCGGCGACGCAGGCGCGCGGCGAGAACCCGCTGTTCCCGCTCGAGCGCGGCGAGCTGAGCGAGGACGAGTTCCTCGCGATCGTCGGCGAGGCGCTGTTGGGGGAGGTCGGCCGGCCGGTCGAGATGGCCGGCTTCGCGGACCGCTACTGGGCGCAGCTGTCGCCGAACGACGAGATGATCTCGTACCTGCGGTCGCTGCGGGACGACCGGGGCCTCCGCCTGGCGCTCCTGACCAACAACGTCGTCGAGTGGGAGCCGCGCTGGCGCCCCGTGTGGGACATCGACTCGATGTTCGAGCTCGTCGTCGACTCCGGGTTCGTCGGGATGCGCAAGCCCGAACCGGAGATCTACGAGCTGACGCTGTCGCGGCTCGGTCTGCCGGCTAAGGCGTGCGTCTTCGTCGACGATCTCGAGCTCAACTGCGTCGCGGCTCGGGAGGCCGGGATGGCCGCGGTCCAGTTCGTCGACGCCGCGCAAGCCATCACGGAGATCGAGGCAGCCTTGAGCGAAGGTCGTTGATCGTCTCAACTCGGGCGGATCAACTGGCGATCAATCGTCGATGCCTGGGTGGGCCGGCGGAGCAGGGACAGTGCGCTAGCACGGACCTGTTCCGTCGGGCCGGTCAGGCGCGACGAGAATCGTCAGTTATCCGATCCGAGACGGTCCCAGAGGTAGAGCTCGAGGCACTCGGCGGCGAGCTCGGGCGACCGCTCGCGGGACAGGTGCGGGAGGACCGTCTCGAGCGCCTGCTCCTCGGCGACGCCGGCGTCGAACGCCTCCTCGCCCCGGAAGCCCGCGGCGATCTTCAGCGCCTCGCGGCGGTTGTCGCCGAGCGACTGGAAGACGTTGACGAGGAACTCGCGGTTGGGCACCGGGTGGCCGACCTCGAGCGAGGCGTGCCACGCCGCGAGCATGTTGAGGTCGTGCTCATCGAGGTCCGCGACGGCCTTGGCGTAGTGGGACCCCAGCTGCTCCTCCGGGATCTCGTCCACCCACGCACGCACGAGCTCGCCGAGCAGCTGACGGCGCGCCTCGCGTCCGACGGACTCGGCGATGACTCGGATGGCGTCCTGTGGCTCGATGAAGCAGAGGGGCATCGCGTACTCCCGTAGGGCGGGAAGGAACGGAACGATGCGCAAGCTACGGAGCGACTCGGACGGCATCAGGTCAGCGGCTTCACCCTCCGGATCAGCGCGGTCGCGGCTTCGATGACGAGGTCGCGGTCGTAGGTCAGAGCGAAGTCGAACCGGCGCTCGCCGTCGGGGCCGTCGTCGCCGAGGTCCATCGCCACCAGCGCGGCGGCGAAGTGCGGCCCGAGGACGGCGACGCTCCACTCCCCCAGCAGCGGATCGTCCGCGCCGAGGTCGGCCCCGCGGACGCCCGGGGCGGGCTCCGGGTCCATGCCCGCGCCGAGCGCCGCCACGAGCGCGGCGTCGGCGCCGAGCAGCGTGTAGCGCCGCTGCGTGAGCGGGGTGAAGCGCTCGGCGTTCTGGAACGCGCTGACGATCACGGCGCTCTCACCGAGCGCGGCGGCCTGGTGCTCGAGCTGCAGCGACGTCGCGAACAGCAGGTCCTTGTCGCCGCGCCGCACGGGACGCACGCGCTTGACCACCTCGTAGGGCGACACGTCGTCTCCGACCGGCGGCGCGACCGGCCCGAGCACGATCGGGGTCGCGGGCGGCTCGGAGGGCGGATCCATCGGGGCCGGACGCCCGAACAGCCAGCCCTGGCCGAGCGTCGCGCCCATGGCGCGCGCGCTCGCGAGGTGCTCCTCGGTCTCGATGCCCTCGGCGAGGATGATCGCGCCGGTGCGCTCGCGCTCGGCGGCGACCGCGTTGACGATCTCGGCCACCTCGGTCGTCGGGTGCTCGTGGATCAGGCGCAGGTCGAGCTTGATGACGTCGGGCCGCAGCAACGGCATCAGCGCGAGCGAGCGGACGTCAGCGCCGACGTCGTCGAGGGCGATCGCCCAGCCACGCTCGCGCACCTGCGACACCGTGTTGAGCAGCTCGGCGGGGTTCGCGGTCAGCGCGCGCTCGGTGATCTCGAGCACGACGTCGAGGTCCTGGCGGTCCTCCCACAACTCGACCAGGTCGGGCGGACACGGCAGCGACAGCGAGTCGGGCTCGACGTTGACGAACAGGCGACGCGAGCGGTCGAGGCCGCCGGCGATCGCACCGCGCAGCGCCGCCGCGCGGCACGCCCAGTCGAGCTCGCCGAGGCGGCCGGTCTCGCGCGCCGCGGCGAAGAGCCGGTCGGGCCGCTCGACCGCCGAGTCCCGCGGGCCCCGCGCGAGCGCCTCGTACGCGACGACCTCGCCGCTCTCGAGGTTCACGATCGGCTGGTAGACGCTGACCGGCCCGTCGCCGGCGAGCAGCGCGTCGAGGGCGGCGATCTCCTCCGCGTCGGACTCCACGTGGCTCTCGGACGCCTCGACGACGAGGTCCTCCGACCCCGTCGCGCGGTACAGCCGCGACCCGCCGCCCGCGCGCTTTGCGCGGTACATCGCGGTATCGGCGTGACGCAGCAGGGTGCCCGCGTCGGACGCGTCGCGGCCGAGCAGGGAGACCCCGACCGAGCAGCGGATCGAGACCGGCTCGCCGCCGACGAGGATCGGCTCGGCGAGCGCCGAGCGGATCCGCTCGGCGGCGTCGAGCGCGTCGCGCGCGGCCGTCCGCGGACCCAGGTCAGACAGGACGAGCGCGAACTCGTCGCCACCCTGACGGGCGAGGAGGTCGCTCGAGCGGGCGATGCCGCGCAGCCGCTCGGAGACCGCGCGCAGGAGCTCGTCGCCGGCGGCGTGGCCGCGCGCGTCGTTGACCTCCTTGAAGCGGTCGAGGTCGCAGAACAGCAGTGCCACCTGGAGCGAGTGGCGCTTCGCGCGGTCGACCGCGCGCGCCAGCACCTTGTTGAGCAGCCGCCGGTTCGGCAGGCCGGTCAGGGCGTCGTGGAACGCGAGGAACTCGCGCTCGGTCACGTCGTTCTGGACGCCGATGTACTGCACGAGCCGCCCCGCGTCGTCGAACACCGGCGACAGGTAGACCTCGTTCCAGAACGTGCTGCCGTCCTTGCGGTAGTTCAGCAGCGTCTCGCGGGCCTCGGTCTGGTCGACGAGCGAGCGCTTGAGCCGCGCGATCGCGTCGGGGTCGGTCTCGCGGCCCTGGAGCACGCTGCACGGGCGGCCCATGATCTCCTCGGCCTCGTAGCCGGTCAGACGGGTGAACCCTGGGTTGGCATAGACGATGGGGAAGCCCTGCTGCGTCGCGTCGGCGATCACGACGCCGTTGACGGCGGCGGCGAGCGCGCGGTCGCGGCCGGCGAGCGTCTCGTGCGTGCGCCAGCGGGTGAGGTACTGCGCGACCTGCGCGGCGACGGTGCCGAGCCAGAGCAGGAGCTCGGCGTCGGGCTCGCGCCGATGGTCGGCGAAGAACTCGAGGACGCCCTCGAAGCTCGTCCCGCTGCCGAGCGGCAGCGCCACGGCGCTCTGCAGGCCGGCGCGGCGCGCGCCGCGCGTGCTGGCCATCCGCGGGTCCCAGTGCACGTCGGGGAGCCACGCGGGCGCGCCCGTCGACCAGACGTAGCCCGGCAGGCCGCGCCCGCGCTCGAAGCGCTGCTCGAGCGAGGCGGCGGCGAAGTCGCCGACCTCGGCGATGCCGGTCCCGTTCCACACGGCGACGCAGCCGAGCTCGCCGCTGTCGCGGTCCAGGCGCCACGCGGCGCCGAGGCTCCAGCCCAGGGTCTCGCAGATGGTCGAGAGCACACGGTCGAAGAGCTCGGCCGAGGGCGTGAGGTCGGCGAGATGGCCTGCCACGGCCTGCTGCGCGACGAGCAGGCGCCGCAGCGAGCGCTGATCCGCAGCGTTCTGGGTGGTCGTGACGTCCATGATCCTGTCTACGTCACACCGTCGCGCCAGGTTCATGACCGTCGATCAACTGTCCAGATCCGCATGCGCCCGGTCCTTCCTGCGAGGGTTCGCGGGGCGCATGCGTCTGGTTGCCGTCCTGTTCCTCACCCTTCTGGCGTTGCCGGGGACCGCGCGGGCCGAGATCGGCTTCACGCCGTGCGGCCCGCTGCAGTGCGGACGGGTCGCTGTGCCGCTCGACCGATCCGGCGCGGTGCCGGGCACGCTGTCGATCGCGGTCTACCGGGCGCCGGCCCGGACGCAGCCCGCGCGCGGCGTGCTGCTCGGCCTTCCGGGCGGGCCGGGCGACTCGGCGCGCGCGTACTTCCTGCGGCGCCTGCGCGGCTTCGACGACGTGCGCGCGACGCACGACCTCGTGGTCGTCGACCCGCGCGGGACCGGCGGGTCCGGCGCCCTGCGCTGCGGCGACGCCGCGTCGTGCGCGGACAGCCTCGGCCCGGCGGCGGCGCACTACACGTCACGGGCCGTCGCCGACGACCTCGACGCCGTGCGAGCCGGCCTCGGGCTCGACAAGCTGATGCTCTACGGGATCTCGTACGGCACGTGGTTCGCCCAGACCTACGCGCGCCGGCACCCCGACCGGACCGCCGGGCTCGTGCTCGACGGGCCGGTGTCGCTGAGCTCGCAGGACGACGTGTTCCGGACCAAGCTCTTCGCGGCGATGCCGCGGGCGCTGCGCAGCGTCTGCGCGCGACGCGCCTGCCGCGCCATCACCGCCGACCCGTACCGCGACGTCGCGGCGCTGTTGCGCGGGCGGCCGCTCGGCGGGCGCCGGCCCGACGCTCGCGGCATCGTCCAGGCGGAGTCGCTCGACGTGCGCAGGATCGCGCTCGCGCTGACCAACCTCGACGTCAACCCGCCGCTGCGGGCCGAGCTGCCGGCGGCGGTCGCCGCGGCCCGGGCGGGCGATCCGTTGCCGCTCATGCGTGCGGTCGAGGCGGCGGAGCTCCAGCCGCCGGAGGACCCGGTGCGCACGAGCCCGGGGCTCAACGCGACGATGCAGTGCGAGGAGCTCGGGATGCCGTGGGAGCGCACGGCGGAGCTCGATGGTCGCGGAACGGCGGCCGACCGGGCGATGGCGCTGCTCCCCGAGTCCGCGTTCGCGCCGGTGGGCAGCGCGATCGCGTCGCTCGTCAGCAACGCCGCGCCGTGCGTCGGGTACCGCGCGCAGCCGGAGGACCCGCTCGAGCGCGGGCCGCTCCCGGCCGTCCCCACCCTCGTGCTCGCGGGCGACGCCGACATGCGCACTCCGCTGGCCGACGCGGTCGAGGTCGCGCGCGGCATCGCGGGCGCGCGGCTCGTGCTCTTCCGCAACACCGGTCACGGCGCGCTGGTCGAGGAGCCGACGGGGTGCGCCTCGCGGGCGGTTGCGGCGTTCCTCTCGGGCCGGGCGCTCGGCGTCTGCCGCCGGGCGGAGCTGCTGCCGCGTCCGGCGTTCCCGCGCGCGCTTGCGGGCGTGCGCGCGAGTGGCCTTCGCCGGAAGGTGGTGACCGCCGCGGTGCTGACCGCGACGGACGCGCTCAACCAGGCCGCGATGCGGATCGACAGCCTCCGCGGGCGGGTCGGCAGCGTCAGCTTCGGCGGCCTGCGGGCCGGGCGGGCCTACGGCGACGAGGAGCGGGTGACCCTGCTCGGGTCGGAGTACGTGCGCGGCGTCGCGGTCAGCGGGATCGCGCGCGCGAACGGGCGGCACGAACTCGTGGTTCCCGGCGGCGAGCTGCGAGTCCGGGGCCGCACCGCGACCGGGACGCTGAACGGCAGGCAGGTGAGGATGAAGCTCTCGCCGCGTGCCGTCGGAGCGGCGGGGGTGCGCGTCGCGGAGATCCTCTAGTCGGCGAGCCGAGTGAACCGCCCGCAGATCGGGTTGCACTCCGCGAGCACGAGCGCGTCCTCGAGGTCCGTCGTGCCGGCGTCCTTGCAGGCGACGACGCGCAGGCCGGCCGACCGCGCGAACGACGTCAGCACGGCGCGGTCGAAGTCGCCGCGCGGGAAGGCGATCGCCGCCGGCTGCTGCTCCTGGCTGAAGCTGCACACACGGCGGACCTCGTCCCAGCGGTGGTCCTGCTGGGTGAGCACCTCGCCGCGGCAGTGGCCGCGGAGCGTGCGGATGTCGGTCTGAGTGGCAGTGGCCGGCATGTGAGGCTCCCTCCGAGAACGATCTGCATCCTGCATGGGAGGAAGCTTCGGAAACCGGGGTTGCGGCGGGATTGCCGAACCGTTGCGGGCCGCGGCAAGGTTCAGCAAGGTCCGTCGTCCGCCTCGGCCATCGCGAGCAGGTCGGCGGCCGTCGGGACCCCCGCCAGGCGCGGGTGCTCGGCGCTCAGGTGGAAGCGCATGGCGGCCAGCAGCTCCACTTCGGAGGCCGCTTGCACCCTCGCTCCGCATTCGCACGTGATGGTCACGAGAGGCACGATGGCGACCCGACCTTGCAGCAGGTTTGCAGCCTGAAGGCTGCTATCCCTGAGGGGTGAGCACCGCCCGCGCAGACCTGAGGAACGTCGCGATCATCGCGCATGTCGACCACGGAAAGACGACCCTGGTCGACGCCATGTTGCGCCAGACCGGCGCCTTCCGCGAGGGCGCCGAGATGGACGATCGCGTCATGGACTCGATGGACATCGAGCGCGAGCGCGGCATCACGATCCAGGCCAAGAACGCCGCGATCCACTACCGCGGCAACAAGATCAACATCGTCGACACCCCCGGCCACGCCGACTTCGGCGGCGAGGTCGAGCGCGGGCTGACGATGGTCGACGGCGTGCTGCTGCTCGTCGACGCATCCGAGGGCCCGCTGCCGCAGACGCGGTTCGTGCTGCGCAAGGCGCTCGAGGCGCGGCTGCCGGTCGTGCTCGTCGTCAACAAGGTCGACCGGCCCGACGCGCGCATCGACGAGGTCGTCCACGAGGTCGAGGAGCTGTTCCTCGACGTCGACGCCGACGAGGACCAGATCGACTTCCCGCGTGTCTACTGCAACGCCAAGGCCGGCCGCGCGTCGACCGAGGACCCCGAGAACCTGGCGGAGGACCTCAAGCCGCTGCTCGACCTGCTCGTCGAGACGATCCCCGCGCCCGCGTACGACCCCGAGCACCCGCTCCAGGCGATGGTCACGAACCTCGGCGCCTCGCCCTACGTCGGCCGCCTCGCGATCTGCCGCGTGCACCACGGCACGA
>CADCVT010000016.1 GCA_902806215.1 uncultured Solirubrobacteraceae bacterium
GAAGCGGCGCGCCCAGCCGAGCAGCTCGGGGACCGCGCGCGGCTCGCGGGCGATGCCGCGGGCCAGCCGCGCGGCGAGGATCGGCGGCGGCGCGACGAAGTCCATTCCTCCGAACGCGCGGAGGAACGCGGCGAGCCGCGCGGCGGCGCGCGGGTCGTCCTCGTCGAGCAGCGGCACGTAGCGCGAGCCGGCGTAGCCGCCGTACGCGGTGCGGTTGCAGCGGCGGTCGCCGATGTGCATCGCGTCGGGGTGCAGCCGGCCGCCGGCGCCGAGCTCGATCTGCCGCCAGACCTCGTCGGTGGAGAACTCGCGGTAGTCGTCCTTCCACCGGTTCGTGTTCCCGACGAACGCCGCGGGCTGGAACGAGAACATGCGGAAGCCCATGTCGCGGCAGTCGCGGATCACGTCGGCGACCTGGTCGAGGTTGCGCGGCGTCACGGTCATGTTGTGCGCGAGGTACGACGTGACGCCGTGCTCGCGCTCGAGCCGCTCGAACATCTCGACGAAGCGCTGGCGGTACGGGTGCAGGTCGCGCTCGTGCTTGGCGCGCTTGATCCCACGGCGGCCGAACATCATCGAGTCGAAGTGCCCGGCGAACGACAGGTGCTTGAAGCCGCCCGCCTCGACGATCCCGACGAGGTGGTCGTAGTCGAAGTCGCCGTGGGTCATCGACATCGGCTTGCGGCCGTGGCGTTCCATCGCGAGCAGCGCACGGGCGTGGTCGGCGGGGGGCAGGAGCGTGACCTCGCCGCCGATGAGCTGCGCGTTCTGGCCCGGGCCGCGCATCTCGCGCAGCAGGGCCATCTGGCGGTCGACCTGCTCGGTCGTGTGGTCGCCGTCGACGCGCACGCGGTTGGCGTCGCGCGAGTGGTAACACGGCGTACAGGCGAGGTTGCACCGCGGGAACACGCCGTGCGTCCCCTCGCACCCGGCGGTGCGCTTGCCGAGCATCTGGTTCGGCGTCTTGACGTGCGCCGGCAGCTCGTCCCACCGGCGCTGGAGCGCGTCGACGAGGTCGGGGTGCTCCGGGCGCGTGGCGATCTCGAGCGCGCGCAGGCGCTCGCGCAAGGACCCGCTCACGCGAGGAGGCCCATGACGTCGTCGACCTGCGCCCAGCCGTTGCGCAGGAGGAACTGGCTCGCGCGGCCGTAGGACTTCGCGCCGACGACGAAGAAGCCCGGCTCGGGGTTGACGAGCGTCTCGGGACCGAGCGGCGGCACGTCGAGGCAGTCGCCTCCGGCGGCGCCCAGGAGCGCGGCCGACAGCTTCATCGGCGCGGCGGTCGCGTAGCACTCGTGCACCTGGAGCTGGCGGTAGAGCGACTGGTCGCCGACGCCGCCGTTGAGCGCGAGCACGCCATCGACGACGACCTGCTCCGCCTGCCCGTTGCGCAGCGTCACGGTCAGGCGGCCGCCGGCGTCGCTCAGCGACTCGGTGACCCGGCCGGTGAGCACCTCCACCGCGCTCGACGCTCCCGCCGCGAGCTCCCGCGACGTCCGCGTGAGCGCCGCTCGCTCGGACAGCGTGTCGTCCTCCACCGCGGACCACGTCGGGTCGCTGTTGCGCACCGCCCAGAGCAAACGGGTCTCCGGCGCGTCGCGCGCGAGCTTGGCGAACTGCCGGGCCGCCGTCTGCGCGCTGTGGCCGGCGCCGGTCAGCAGCACGGTGCGGCCCGCCCAGTCGCGCGGGCGGGCGGCGACGTCGGGGATCCGGTGCTCGATCCGGTCGGCGTGGCGCTGCTCGCCCGGGGCGGGGATGCCGCCGTCGCCGAGCGTGTTCGGCGTCCCGTAGGTGCCGGTGCAGTCGAGGACGGCGTCGGCGCGCTCGACGCGCTCCTCGCCGTCGGGGCCGGAGACGAGCAGGCGGAACGGGCGCTCGGAGCGCTCGGGGACGGCACCGATCGCCTCGTGCTTGAGCAGGCCCTCCCGGACGACGGCGAGGACGCGGTTGCCCAGCCGCAGCCGCGGCGCGATGCGCGGCAGCGCGGCGACGGGATCGAGCACGCGGTCGGCGAGCTCGTGGCCGGTGGGCAGCGCGGCGCCCTCGGGCGCGGAATCGCCCAGCGCGGCGCGGACGCGGTCCGACACGGCCATCGTCCACGGCGTGAAGAGCCGGACGTGGCCCCAGTCGCGGACGTGGCCACCGGCCGCGGGCGCGGCCTCGTAGACGGTGAAGCGCCACCCGCGCTCGGCCGCGGCGAGAGCGGCCTCGAGGCCGATCGGGCCCGCGCCCAGGATCGCGAGGCTGGGAGGTGTCCTCATGCCAGCCGTACGAAGGAAGTCATCCGATCGGATCCCTGCGACGGTATTGACCTCGATGACCCGGCTTGCGGTCTGTGGCGGCGTGTACGCGAACCCGTACGCCCTGGAGGCGTGGATCGCCGACGCGCGCGCCCGCGGAGCCGATCGCCTCGTCTGCCTGGGCGACCTCGGCGGGTTCGGCGCGGAGTGCGATGCCGTCTGGCCGCTGCTGGCCGACAACGGCGTCGAGTGCATCGCCGGCAACTACGACGTCGCGATCGGCCGCGGCGACCCGGACTGCGGCTGCGGCTACACCGACGAGCGCGACAACCACTACGCGCAGGTCATGTACGACCACACGCTCGCCGCGACCTCGCGCGAGTTCGCGGCGTGGATGGCCGAGCTCCCGACGGAGCGGCGCGAATCGATCGACGGCGTGGACGTCCACCTCGTCCACGGGTCCCCGCTCGCGATCA
>CADCVT010000017.1 GCA_902806215.1 uncultured Solirubrobacteraceae bacterium
GAAGGTCCTCGTCCGCAACGAGATCCTCCAACCGGGGCAGCGCACCAAGACGTTCCGCTCGCGCCGGTTCCGGTTGCTGCTCGGCAACAACGCGGTGAGGCTGCGCATCAACGGGAAGGCTCGCAGCGTGCCCGCCGCAAGCTCCGTCATCGCGCTCTCGATCAGCCGCAAGGGGCGCGCGCCCCTGACCGCCGCGCAGCAGCCCAGCTGCGCTCCCGCGTGAGCGCGCGCGCGGGCATCGTCGTCACCGGCACCGAGGTGCTGACCGGCCGCGTGCTCGACCGCAACGGCGGCTGGCTCTCCGAGCGCCTGCGCGAGCTCGGCATCGACCACGCGCACACCGTCGTCGTCGGCGACCGTCCCGAGGACATGCGCGCCGCGCTCGAGTGGCTCGCGTCAGAGGGGATGTACCTCGTCGTCACGAGCGGCGGGCCCGGCCCGACCGAGGACGACATGACCGCCGAGGTCGTCGCCGGGTTCGCCGGCCGCGCGGTCGTGCTCGACGAGGAGCTCGAGGGCCGCATCGCCAAGATCCTCGAACGGCTCACGAAGCGCTGGCCGAACCTCGACATGGACGCGATCCGCGCCGGCAACCGCAAGCAGGCGATGATCGCCGAGGGCGCGACGATCCTCGAGCCCGTGGGCACCGCGCCGGGCCTGGTCGTGCCGCCGGCCGAGGGTCGCGAGGGCCAGCCGACCGTCGTGATCCTGCCCGGCCCGCCGCGCGAGCTGCAGGGCATGTGGCCAGCGGCGCTCGAGACCGAGTCGTTCCGCGCGGCTACCGGCGGGCGCACCGAGTACCGCCAGGTGATGTTGCGGATGTTCGGGATCCCCGAGTCGGAGATCGCCGAGACGCTGCGGATCGCCCGCGGCGACGGGGTCGACCTCGACGCGATGGAGATCACGACGTGCCTGCGGCGCGGCGAGGTGGAGCTCGTCACCCGCTTCGAGCCCTCGGTGGAGGCGACCTACGACGCGTTCGAGCGCGTCGTCCGCGAGCGCCACGCCGACACGCTGTTCTCCGACGACGGCACGACGGTCGACGAGCAGGTCGCGCGGATGCTCACGGAGTCCGATCGGACGATCGCCACGGCCGAGTCGTGCACCGGCGGGCTGATCGCCGGGCGGCTGACCGAGCTCGCGGGCTCCTCGTCCTACGTCCTCGGCGGGCTGGTCGTGTACTCCAACGAGGCGAAGTCCGCACTGGCCGGCGTCGATGCCGCGCTGATCGAGCGCGTCGGGGCCGTGTCGACCGAGGTCGCCGAGGCGCTTGCCGCGGGCGCGCGCGAGCGGCTGGGCGCCGACGTCGGCGTCGGCATCACCGGCATCGCGGGCCCTGGCGGCGGGACCGAGGACAAGCCGGTCGGGACGGTCTGCTTCAGCGTCACCGACGGCACGCGGACGATGACGCGGCGCCAGCACCTGCCGGGATCGCGCGCCGAGGTCCGCGACCGCTCGACCACGCTCGCGATGCACATGATCCGCCGCGTGCTGCTGGGGGAGAGCGACTGAGGCTGTTCGTCGCGCTCGAGCTGCCGTCGTCCGTCGTGGAGGTTGCGCATTCGTGGGCTCATCGTCACGCCTCCGATCTCCGCGTGTTGCCGCCGGAGTCGCTGCACGTGACGCTCGTGTTCCTCGGGGAGCAGCCTGAGTCCGTGCTGAACAGCATCAGTGAGGGAGTGACCGCCTCCGCCCGGCCCGTCCGAGGCCTCGCGCTCGGGTCGCCGGCGGCCTTCGGGCGCGGGAAGGCGCTCGCACTGAAGCTCGTCGACCGGGCGGGGGAGTGCGCGGCGCTCCAGTCGTCACTGTCGTCGCTGATGTCGTCAGCCGTGGGCCACCAGCCCGACGCCCGTAGCTTCAGACCCCATCTCACGGTCGCGCGCGGCAACGACATTCGCGCCCGGGGTCTGCCTGCGGCCCCGGCAACCGGGGACTTCGACGGCCGGGCCGTGACACTGTTCCTGTCCCACCTCGGCCGAGGCGGCGCCCGGTACGAGGCGCTGGTTTCCGCCCCGCTCTACGTTCCAGGACAGTGATGCGCCGAATTCTCCCCGTCTTGACCCTGCTCGCCTTCGCCGCCGTGCCCGCCGCGGCCGAGGCCCGCCAGCTCATCGTCCCCGACGCGGTCGCCCGCACGTGCCAGGATCGCCTGCTCGTCGCGGCGCCCGGTGTCGTCACCGAGCGCTTCCGCGCCGACCGCGCCGGCGTCGTGACCGTGTCGCTCGACGGAGGCTCCGGCGACTGGGACCTCGCGATCTTCCGTACCGACGGCCGCCTCGACACCGCTGCGGCGACCTCGGGCTCCGACGAGAAGGCCCTTGCGTACCTGAAGGCCGGCCAGACCCTCGTCGCGCAGGCATGCCGCCGTGACGGTGCGGGCACCGGCGCCCGCCTCAGCTTCGACCTCTTCCCGTACACGCCGCCCGCCGCTCGCGAGGAGGCGAGCCTCGTCGAGGTGCCGCTCGGCGCGCGCACCCTCGGCGAGCTCGAGGAGACCGGGCTCGACGTCACGCACGCGCACACGCGCGACCACGCGGAGGTCGTCCTCTACGGCAAGGCCGACGAGCGCAAGCTGCGCTCCGCCGGGTTCACCTTCCGCGTCCTGTACGCGGACCTCGGCAAGCTCGACGCCGCCGAGGCCCGTCGCGGCCGGGCGTTCGCCGCCCAGACGTCGCGATCGGCGCTCCCCAGCGGCCGGACCATGTACCGGATGCCCGCCGACTTCGGCACCGATCTCAAGGCGCTCGTCGCCGCCAACCCGGGCCTCGTCAAGCAGCTCGTGATCGGCCAGTCGCTCGAGAAGCGCCCGATCGAGGGCGTCGAGATCGCCGAGAACGTCGACGCGATCGACGGCCGTCCGACGTTCGCGACGCTCGGCGCGCACCACGCTCGCGAATGGCCGTCGGCCGAGATGCCGATCGAGTTCGCCATCGACCTCGTCAAGCGCTACCGCGCCGGCGAGCAGCGGGTCGTCGACCTCCTGCGCCGCGTGCGCGTCATCGCCCTGCCGATCATCAACCCCGACGGGTTCGAGGTCTCGCGCAGCGCCAACGGCGGTCAGACCACGCCGGCCGACGAGACGCCCGCGACGCTGGCGCTGGCACTGAGCGACAGCGGGTCCTACAAGCGCAAGAACTGCCGGGTGACCGTCCCTGGCACCGAGAGAACTCCGTGCGCCCTGCGCCAGACCTCCGGTGTCGACCCGAACCGCAACTACGGCGCGTTCTGGGGCGGCATCGGATCCTCCGACGACCCGACGACCCAGGGCTACCGCGGCCAGGCGCCCTACTCCGAGCCGGAGACCGAGGCCGTCCACCGACTCTCGTCGACGCGCAACATCACGACGATCATCAGCCATCACACGTCCACGGCCGATGGCGTGTGGCTCCGCCAGCCGGGCTTCTGCCCCAACGCGCCCGCGGGCTGCCAGAGCCCCTACAAGGAGGACGGCAACTTCTTCTCGGAGAAGGGCCCGCACGACATCGTCCCCGACGAGGCGGGCATGAAGCTGCTCGGCGACCGGATGGGCGAGGCCACCGGATGGGACTCCGACCTGGGCTGGGTCATCGGCGAGATCACGGGTGCGACCGAGGACTGGAACTACTTCGCTGCGAGCGGCTTCGGCTACACGCCCGAGCAGCGCGGCCCGAACTTCCACCCGAACTACGGCAACGCGGTCGTCAAGGAGTACGACGGCACTGGCCCTGACGCGAAGGGCGGCGTCCGCGAGGCGCTGCTGCGCGCCGCCGAGCAGGCCGGCGATCCGACCTTCCACAGCGTCCTCACGGGCACGGCGCCGAAGGGCACGACGCTGCGCCTCGTCAAGGACTTCGACACCGCCACGTCGCAGCCGAACCGCGTCGTCCGCGATCACCTCGACTTCATCACGAAGGTGGGCGACGACGGCAAGTTCACCTGGCACGTCAACCCGTCGACCCGGCCGCTCGTCGCGGGCAAGGAGTCCTACACGCTGCGCTGCGAGGAGGCGCTGACCGGCGTGCTCTTCCAGGCCAGGCCGGTCACCGTCGACCGCGGGCAGACGCTCGATCTCGGGCAGCCCTGCTCGGGTCCGTTCGTCCCGGGCTCCGAGCAGACGACCGTCTTCGGGCCCGTCAACGTGGGGACGTCTCCGGAGCGCGGCGGCTCCTCGTCCGGTGGCCCCGGCCAGCGTGGCGCGGATGACGACCTGCTCGTCGTCGCGCGCCGCAGCTTCCGCGCGCGGACGGTCAACCGCTCGCGCCGCGTCGGCGTCTCGGTCCGCGTGGACGGCGCGCTGCGCAACCTGCGCGTCCGGCTGGTCGCGCCCGGGGGGAAGACCGTGGCCGAGGGCAGGCTCGCGCAGATCGGCCGGGACCGGCCGCTCACGCTGCGCTTCACGCGCCGGATCAAGCCCGGCGTGTACCGCGTCGTCGCGAGCGCGGTGGCGCGTGACGGCATCCCCGCGCGCGCCACGCGCCGGGTGCTCGTCCGTCGATAGCGCCGGACGAGGGCGGATCAGGGCCTAAGGTGGGTGCGCCGATGTGGCGCGCCCTCCTGATCTCCGTGCTCGTCCTCGCGGCGCCCGCCGCGGCGTCGGCGTCCTCGCTCGTCTCGGTCGACGCGCCCGCCGGGGTGCTCGAGCGGCTCGGGCTGGACGTCACGCACGACGGGAACGTCGTCCTGCACGACGCGCGCGACCGCTCGCTGCTGGAGAGATCCGGGTACCGGTTCGTGACGCGCGTGGCCGA
>CADCVT010000018.1 GCA_902806215.1 uncultured Solirubrobacteraceae bacterium
GCGGGTATGCGGCGAGGTCCGAGCCGTCGTTGAACTGGGTCGGGTTGACGAACAGCGAGACGACGACGAGGTCGGTTCGCTCGCGCGCGGCGCGCACGAGCGCGAGGTGCCCGTCGTGCAGCGCGCCCATCGTCGGCACGAGCCCCACCGGCCCGCCCGCAGCACGGACGGAGGCACGCACCTCGGAGACGGAGCGAACGATCCTCACGCGGCCTCTTCCTCACTGATGCTGTTTCGCGCTGCCAGCGCGCGCGTCGCGTCTGCGAGAGCATCGAACAGCGCGACGAGCTCGGGCGAGCGGTCCGCGACCGCGCGGCGCTGGCGCGAGACGGTCATCTCGTCGCCGCGAACGATCGGGCCCGTCAGGGCGTCGGAGCCCATTGAAGCCCAGTTCTCGACCGTCGCCCGCACGAGCGGCACGAGCAGATCGCGCCGCTCGGGTCCGAGCACCTGCTCGGCGGCGTCCTCGAGCGTGACGAGGAAGTTCGAGGCCATCGACGCGGCGGCGTGGTACGTGGCGCGGTCCTCGTCGGCGATCTCCACCGGTCGCATCCCGAGCCGCAGGGCGAGGTCGCGGGCGACCTGCAGCGCGTCGGGCGTCGAGCCGGCGATCGCGGCGCCGGCGCCCTCGAAGACCGCCTCCGGGCCGGTGACCGTCATCAGGGGGTGGAGGCTGAACGCGCGGTGGCCGGCGAGCGGCTCGAGCGTCGTGGCGCCCGAGCAGTGGCCCACGAGCGGCCCAGGGGTGATCGCCGCGGCGGCGCGGGAGATCTCCGAGTCGGGGACGCAGAGGAGGACGACCTGGAAGTCGTGAGGGTCCGCGTCGCGTCCGAAGGGCGGAACGGTTCCGAGCGCGCGGGACAGCGCCGTGCCCATGCGGCCACGGCCAACGATGGCGATGTCGTTCATCAGGTATTGGGGTCCAGTTCCCGGGTGGGATACCGGCCTTCTCGATGTGGTCACATGGTACCCCGTCGCATGCGGTTGTCACGATTGACGGCGGGCGCGTGTCGGCACTCACACATGACGAAAACGGCCGAAACTGCGGCTCGTCCGGGCCCGCGCGTCCGTGTGCCGGTCTAGAGTCGCCCTCGTGTCCAGCGCGGACGAGCGCCGTGACGAGCTCAAGGCCGTCTTCCACGCGTGTCAGTCCTGCGTGCGCTGCCCGCAGCTCGCGTCGACGCGGCACTCCGTCGTGTTCGGTGCGGGCAACGCCGACGCGGATCTCATGTTCGTCGGGGAGGCCCCGGGAGCGAACGAGGATCGCCAGGGGCTGCCGTTCGTGGGACAGGCTGGGAAGCTGCTCGACCAGCTCCTGTCGGAGATCGGGCTGACGCGGGCGGAGGTGTTCGTCGCCAACGTCCTGAAGTGCCGCCCGCCCGGCAACCGCGACCCGCACCCGGCCGAGGTCGACAACTGCCAGGGGTGGCTGTTCGACCAGATCCGGCTCGTCGAGCCGCGCGTGATCTGCACGCTGGGGAACTTCGCGACGAAGCTCCTGCGCGGCGACGCGACGGGGATCCGGCGGGTGCACGGGCAGGAGGAGATCCGGCAGATCGGGCCGCGCGCGGTCCGGCTGTTCCCGCTCTTCCACCCGGCGGCGGCGCTGTACACGCCGTCGATGGTCGACACCCTGCGCGAGGACTTCGCGCGCATCCCGGCGCTGCTGGCCAAGCCGCCGGTCGATCAGCCGGAGCCGGAGGCGGGACCGATCGAGATCGAGGTCGTCGAGCCGGAGCCCGAGCCGCGCTCGCTCGTCGACGACGTGCCCGATGCGGCGCCCGAGCCGCAGCCGGCGCTCGTGGCCGAGCAGATGGGCCTCTTCTAGGCCCTGCAGACCAGCTCGAGCAGCGCGGCTGCGACGAGCGGGTCGAACTGGCGGCCGGCGTCGGCGTCGATGCGGCGGCACGCCTCCTCGTGGGGGAGCGCCTCGCGGTAGGCGCGGCGGGTCGTCATCGCGTCGAACGCGTCGGCCACGCTGACGATGCGCGCCTCCATCGGGATGTCGGTCCCGGACAGCCCGTCGGGGTAGCCGTTGCCGTCCCAGTGCTCGTGCGTCGCGCGGACGAGCACCCCGAGGTGCTCGAGGCCGGACATGCGGACGAGGATCTCCTCGCCCTCGATCGTGTGCCGGCGCATCTTGCGGCGCTGCAGGTCGTTCAGCCCGCCGGGGTGGTCGAGGATCTCCGGCTCGATCGCGAGCTTGCCCACGTCGTGCAGGACGGCCACGAGCTCGACCTCGGTCGCGGCCATGGCGTCGAGGCCCATCCGGTCGGCGAGGCGGCGCGCCAGGACGGCGAGGCGGTGGCTGTGGTCGGCGGTGGCGCGGTGGTGCGTGCGCAGCTCACGGGCGAGCGCGCGAATCGCGCGTCGCACCTGCGGGCTGTCCTGGGTGAGGGTCGTCGGGGGCACGGAGCTTCGCCTTCGGTTTCCCTGTAGTCGGCTCCCTCCGTCGTTCCTTGGACGGTTGTCTGACCGGTCAACCGCCGGGGCCGTCCCGCAGTGTCGGCAGGACGGTCTCGCCGTAGCGCCGGATCGAGCCGATCGGGTCGGCGTTGCCGATCAGCTGAAGGCAGATCACCGTCGCGCCGAGCCCTTCCATCTCACGGAGCCGGTCGACGTGCTCGCTCGGGTCGTCGCCGATGATGAAGCCCTCCTTGGCGAACTCCTCGTCGCTGACCTTCTCCGCGCCGAGCCGCTCGATCTCCGCCGGGTCGTGGATGTCGTCGGTGTAGAGCTCGGGGAGCTGCGTGCCCTTCCACTTGCGCGTGCTCGCGATCGCCTTCTCCTCATCGTCGGAGAGGTGGAACCCCGAGTGCAGGATGATCTCGCCCGTGCCGCCCGCGCTGCGGTAGGCCTCGATGATCTCCGGCGCCTGCTCGGGATCGCCGAGGGTCCACAGGCCGTCGCCGTGCTTGGCGGCGACCGCCGCGGCCTGCGGCCCGAACGCGCTGACGTGGAGCTTCGGACGGCTCTTGGCGCGCGTGTAGAGCTTGGCCTCCTTGAGCGCGAACCAGCCGGCGTCCATCGTGACCGTCTCGCCGTCCCACAGCCGGCGGATCGCCTCGAGGCCCTGGTCCAGGCGCTCGATCTTCTCGCCGGGCGACGGCCAGTCGAGACCGAGCGGGACCTCGTTGACCGCCTCGCCGCTGCCGGCACCGAGGAAGACGCGGCCGGGGTAGAGGTCCTCCAGGCTCATGAACGTCTGCGCGACCACGCCCGGGTGGTAGTGGTGGACGATCGGGGTGACGCTCGTGCCGAGCGGGCCCGTCGTGTGCTGGCCGGCCGCGCCGAGGAAGACCCACGCGCTCGACGCCCTGCCCTCCGGCCACCAGGGCGCGAAGTGGTCGGAGCTCGCGATCCCGTCGAAGCCCGCCGCGGTCGCGGCCTTGGCCTGCTCGACCATCTCGGACGGGGTGAACTCCTCGGTGGCCGCCGCAAACCAAAACTGCGTCATGTCGTCGCACTCCCACGGTGGCTGATGGTTTGCGGTGCCGCGAACCAGAACTGGGTCATGCCCTGCGGGCTACCCGCAGGGCCTTCAGTTGCTCGCGCGAGCGGCGCCTGAACGCTGCGGCACGCGCGAAGGTGATGAGCTGCGCGAGGTCGTCGCGCCGCTGTGCCCTGGGCCCGAGGCGCTTGCCGACGACCTCGCGGCGGCGGCGAGCCTCGTCCTGGAGGCGCTGCGGGCCGGTCGAGTGGCCGCCCTCGTGCACGAGCTGGACGTCGGGGACGAGGCACGTCGGGACGTCGGACCGCAGGCAGAGGTCGAGGTCCTCGTAGAAGAGGAAGTCGTCGGGGTCGAAAGGGCCGAGCCGGCGCAGGATCTCGGTCTTCGCGGCGAGCGCAGCCGTGATCGCCCAGCCGACCTGGCGGGGCTCGTCGCTGCGCCACGGCTCGGCGGTACGGGGGACGAACGCGCGGAGGATCTCGCTGCGCGTGCCCGGCTGCGGGTGGGCGGAGTCCTGGATCGACCCGTCCGGGTTGAGCAGGCGCGGGACGAGCAGGGCGTTGCACGCGCGGGCGTCGGCGACGAGGTCTCCGATGCTGCCGTCGAGCAGCTCGACGTCGGGGTTGAGCAGGACGGTGACGTCGTGCGTGGCGCGCTCGACACCGGCGTTGTTCGCGGCGCCGTAGCCGGGGTTGTGGGGGAGCTCGACGAGCTCGGCGCCCCATTCCCGCGCGGCCTTCGGCCCGTCGTCGGTCGAGCCGGTGTCGACCACGACGACCTGCGGGCGCTCCTCGCCGCCCGGCAGGTGACGGTCGATCGAGGCGAGCAGCTTCTCGAGGTGCGGCCCCGACTGGTGCAGCACGGTGACGATCGTGAAGCTCACCGGGCGACCTCGGCGAAGACGGCGCGGAGCGACGCGCCAGCGGCGCCCCAAGTGAACGAAGACGCTCGTTCCTTGGCACGGGCTCCCAGGTCACCACTGTTCTCACTGATGCTGTTCAAGACGCTCGCGAGAGCTGCTTCGTCACCCGGAGGAAAGCGAACGCACGCGTCACCGAGCGTCTCACGAAACACCGGCAGATCGCTGACGATCGACGGCGTGCCGTGCAGCGCCGCCTCGAGCGGAGGGAACCCGAAGCCCTCGAGCCTGCTCGGCATGACCAGTGCCGTCGCGTTCGCGTAGAGCGCGCCGAGCTGCTCGCTCGTGAACGCGTCGACGACGTGGACGTTCGGCCCGCGGAGCTTCGGCCGCAGGCGGCCGGCGCCTGCGAAGACGAGGTGCGCGTCGGTGGTCGACCGTGCGTGCGCGCGGAGCAGCAGCTCGGGGTCCTTGCGGGGCTCGAGGGCGCCGACGAACAGGACGTAGCGGGGCGGCGTGCCCGGCGGGAGGTCGCCGACGGGCCGCCGGGGGACGCCGGGGTGGACCACGCGGATGCCTTCGGCATCGACGCCCCAGCGCGTGAGCGGGTCGATGGTGGCCCGGGCGTCGACCACGACGCGGTCGGCGCGCTGGGCCTGTCGCCTGAGGCGCCCGACGGCGTGCCACGCGCGCTCGTACGGCGTGAAGTCCTGCGGGCGCTCGACCCACGACAGGTCGTGGACGGTGAGCACGAACGGGACGTCCTTCGACACGGCGAGCGGTGCGGGGGCGGGCGCCCACACGACGTCGGCGCCGCCGGCGATCGCGTCGAGGCGCGGCCGTCCGAGCACGGCTGCGGACGCGAAGACCAGCCTCCTCGTGCGCGCATCGACCTGCACGCGCTCGATGTCGACGTCCTGGAGGGCTCCGAGCATGCCGCGCGTGTACTCCGCGACGCCCCGCCCGCCGGCGAGGTGCCGCGCGTCGACCGCGACCTTCACAGTGTCGGGCCTCGATGGTCCGCCCGATCCTCATCAACGCGCGTGCCGCCGCGCGACCCGAGCTCGGCGGCGTCGAGCGCTGGGCGCGCGAGCTGGAGCGGCGGCTGCCGGCGCTCGATCCGGCCTACGAGGCGGTGAGGCCCCCGGCGGCGCTCGTGCACCGTGCCGGTCACGCCTGGGAGCAGAGCGCGCTGCCGGCGATCGCCGCTCGGCGCCGCGCGGCGCTCCTGTTCAACCCGGCGAACCTCGCGCCGCTCGCCTCCGGGCGCAACGTCGTCGTCATCCACGACGCGGCCGCGCTGCGCGAGCCCGGCTGGTACTCGCGTCTGTACGTCGCCTGGCAGCGGGCGGTGCTGCCCGCGGTGGCCCGGCGTGCGGTGCATCTCGTGACAGTCTCCCAGTTCTCCCGCGACGAGCTCGTGGAGACCCTCGGCGCCGATCCGGCGAGGATCACCGTGATCCCCGGCGGCGTCGACGAGCGATTCTCGGCCTCGACAGCGCCGGCCCGGCGCGACCGGCCGTACGTGCTGACGGTCGCGAGCCGCACGGCGCGCAAGAACCTCGCCGCGCTGAGCGTCACCGCCGAGCGGCTCGCGCGTGACGGCACCGACCTCGTCGTCGCCGGAGGCGACCGGCCGCAGTTCCAGGCGGAATCGGCATCGGGCCTCACGTGGCTCGGGCACGTGCCCGACGACGAGCTCCCCGGCCTCTACGCGGGCGCGCTCGCGTTCGTGCTGCCGTCGCTGTACGAGGGCTTCGGGCTCACCGCGCTCGAGGCGATGGCGTGCGGCACGCCGGTCGTCGTGTCGGACCGCGGGGCGCTCCCCGAGGTCGTGGGGGAGGCCGGGCTCTACGTCGACCCGACCGACCCTGTCGCGATCGCGGACGCGGTCGAGCGCGCGATCGGCGACGCGGATCTCGGCGCCGCCGGCCGCGACCGAGCGGCGCGTTTCAGCTGGGAGCGCACCGCGCGCGAGGTCCACGAGTGCCTCCGCGCCGCGAGGGAGCGGCCGGGTGCCGCGCTCCGTCGGCGGGCTTCCGGCCGGGGGTAGCGCCCACGGCATGCCACTTGCACACCGTGAAGCGACCGTCGTCTGGGAGGGCACCCTCGGCGGAGGGTCCGGCGCCCTCCAGGCGGGCGGCGGACTGACCGAGACGCCCGTCGACTGGGCCTCCACCGACGGCGAGGCCGACGGCACGACGAGCCCGGAGCAGCTGCTCGCCGCGGCCGAGGCCGGCTGCTACGCGATGACGCTCGCGCTCGCCCTGAGCCGCCGCGGGACGCCCGCCGACCGCCTCGAGGTCAACGCGGCCTGCGAGCTCGACCGGACCGGCGACGAGAACGAGCACGAGTACAAGATCACGAAGGTCACACTCGACGTCCGCGCAAGCGTCCCCGACCTCGACGAGGACGCCTTCGCGGAGGTCGCCCGCCACGCGGACGAGCAGTGCCCGATCTCGGCAGCGCTGCGCGGCAACGTCGAGGTGACGTTGGCGACGGCGCTCGCGTAGCTCGCGGCGCGGGCGGCGCTCCGCCCTCACCCCCGCGGTGCCCGCCGTCGTGCCCGTTCACGGGTCAGAGAGTGTGGGTTCTCTCGTGTCGATCGTCCGTCTCGCGGCTTTGTAAGCCCCCGCTTACATGTGGTGTAAGCGGGCGCTTACAAGTCGGAACGACGACCTCTGAACAACGAAGCCGCAGCGGAGATCGGCCCGCAAGGATCGACGACTCACTGGCCAGCTGCTGTTTCGGACCGGATCACGGCTTGGCACACCGTGAGCCGAAGGACGAGCGGCGCCACCGAGGGTTCGTAGCCTGAGCGAGAGATGCCCATCGCCCTCGTCACCGCCGAGCACCTCCCGGAGCTCGACCCCGACTCGCGGCTGCTGCTGAAGCCGCTCCAGGAGCAGGGGGTCGACGCCGAGATCGTCGTCTGGTCGGACCCGCGGGTCGACTGGGGAGCGTTCGACGCCGTCGTGGTCCGCAGCACCTTCGACTACGTCCACCACGAGGCGCGCTTCCGCGCGTGGATCGACGAGGTCGAGGCCCAGGCGCCGATGCACAACACAGCGCCGGTCCTGCGTTGGAACGCGCACAAGACCTACCTGCGCGACCTCGGCGAGCGCAGCGTGCCGGTCGTCGAGACGATCTGGCTAGGCCCCGGCGAGAGCGCGACGATCGCGTGGGACCATGCGGTCGCCAAGCCGGCCGTCGCCGGCTCGGCGCTCGGGCTCCGGCAGCTCACCCGCGGTGACACGGTTACGGCCGAGCAGGATCTGCTCGTCCAGCCGCTCGTCGAGTCGATCACGACCGAGGGCGAGCTCTCGCTCCTCTACGCGGGCGGCCGTCTCAGCCACATGGTCCGCAAGGTCCCGCAGGACGGGGACATCCGCGTGCAGCCGGAGTTCGGCAGCGAGGTCCGGCTCGAGATCGCGAGCGACGAGGCGGTCGCGGCGGCCGACGACGTCCTCGCGCACGTCGAGCACGACCTGACCTACGCACGGGTCGACCTCGTCCGCACCGCCGACGGGCGCCTGAGCCTCATCGAGCTCGAGGTCATCGAGCCGAGCCTGTACCTGGCGTGGGATCCGGACGCGCCGAGGCGCTTCGCCGACGCGATCAGCGCGTCAGTCGCCGCACCGCGCGCCTGAACGCCGCGCGGGCCGGCTTGTCCACCGCACGGCTGCCGGACACGCGGCGCAGGCCGCCGTACGAGAACGACTCGTCGTCGCCCACCGGCGGGGACAGCCACGTGTACCACCAGACGCCGCCGATCCGCAGCCGTGTGCGTTCGCGGGCGAGTGCCCCGAAGGCCTCCTCGACACGCTCGGCCTGCCCGCGCTCGGTGGTCTCCCAGCCGTAGTTGAAGGTCGAGCGACCCTTGCCCGACGACCAGCTCACCTCGGTGAGCAGCAGCGGCAGGCGCCCGTCGCCGCGGCGCTTCATCTCGGCTCGGGCGAGGCGGACGATCTTCACGACGTTCGAGACCCGGCGCGAGAACGGGTGGATGGCGGCCTCGTCGAACAGACCCCGCCCGCCGGCGGCGTACAGCTTGCCGAGGTCCTCCCAGGAGCGGTTCGTCAGACCCGCCGAGACGACGATCGCGGCGGGGTCGGCCGCCTTGATCGCGCCGCGCGCGGCGCGCAGGAGCGCGACGTAGGTCGACGGCCACGGCGTGCCCGACCAGTAGCGCGGGATGTCCGGCTCGTTCCAGACCTGCCAGCGGCGGATCGGGCGGCCGGCGTTCGCGGTTCCGCGCGGTCCGTAGCGCGCGACGAGCGCGGAGAGGAAGCGGGCGTAGGCGGCGGAGTCGGGGACGGCGCCCTCGGCGCTGTCGCCGCCGGAGGCCCACGGGGGCGACCGGACGACGACGGGCAGCACGTCGATGCCGGCGGCCGCGGCCGCGGCGACGATCCGGTCGGTCTCGGCCCAGGCGAACTCGCCGGGCTGCGGCTCGGGGTCGCGCCAGTAGAACGCGACGCGGATGCTGGCGACGCCGGTCGACCGCATGAGCCGGGCCTCGCGGCCGAGGTCGACGCCCGGAGCGAGCAGCGGTCCGTCGGCCATCACACCGAAGAACGAGCGGGGCGTGGCGGCGTGGGCCGGCGCCGCGAACGCCGTCAGCGCCACGGCGAGGACCGTGGCGACGAGGAGGCGGAGCGCGGTCAAAGCGGCTGGAGCGTCGCATACACTCGCCCGCTCATGTCCTTCGGCCGAGTCGCCCTGATCCACGACTTCCTCCTCGACGTCCGCGGGGCGGAGCGCGTCTTCGCGGCGCTGTGCGACCAGTTCCCGCAGGCCGACCTGTTCACGGCGGTCTACGACGAGGAGGGGACCGAGGGCTGGTTCGCGCATCGCAGCGTCAACACCTCGTTCCTCCAACGGTTGCGGCCGACCGCCAAGACGTTCCGTCCGCTGCTGCCGCTCTACCCCTACGCGATGGAGTCGCTGGACCTGACGGGCTACGACCTCGTGATCTCGAGCTCGAGCGCCTGGGCGCACGGCGTCCTCGTCGATCCCGAGGCGGTGCACGTCTGCTACTGCCACAACCCCTTCCGCTACGCCTGGAACGCGCGCGAGCAGACGCTCCGCGAGCACGCTCCGCTGACGCGCGCGGCGCTCGGGATCGTCCTCAAGCGCTGGCGCATGTGGGACTTCATCGCCGCCCAGCGGGTCGACACGTACGTGACGAACTCCGAGACGACCCGGCGGCGCATCAACCGCTACTTCGCGCGGGACGCGAGCGTGCTCCACCCGCCGGTGCAGACGTCGCGCTTCACGCCTGTGGACGCGCCCGGCGACTCCTACGTCGTGCTGTCCGAGCTCATGCCGCACAAGCGGATCGAGCTGGCGGTCCGCGCGTTCGACCGGCTGGGGAAGAAGCTGATCGTGGTCGGCAACGGGCCCGACGCGCGGCGCCTGCGACGGATGGCGGGGCCGTCGGTGCACTTCACGGGGCGCGTGAGCGACGCGGAGGCCGCGACGCTGCTGTCGTCCGCGCGGGCGCTCGTGGTGACTGCGACGGAGGAGTTCGGCATCGCGGCCGTCGAGGCGCAGGCCGCAGGCCGGCCTGTGATCGCGCTGCGCGAGGGCGGCGCGCGCGAGACCGTCGTCGACGGTGTGACCGGCGCGTTCTTCGAGGAGCCGACGGTCGAGTCGCTCGTCGACGCGGTGCGCCGGTTCGACGTCGAGGCGATCGATCCCGCGGCCTGCGTCCGCAACGCGGACCGCTTCGACGTGGCGCGCTTCGAGGCCGGCATGCGCGAGGTCGTCGCCGGCGCGCTGGCCGACGACCGCTCGCCTCGCGAGGAGCGCCGCCGGCGCGTGCCGCGCGGGCTCGCGCTGGCCTCGTAGCTCTCGTGGGTGCCGCGGTGCGGGTCGCGGTCGTGGTGCCGAGCTGGAACGGGCGCCGGTGGCTGCCGGGCCTGTTCGCGTCGCTGCGCGCCCAGACGCTCGCTCCCGACGAGGTGATCGTCGTCGACAACGGGTCGACGGACGGGTCGCTCGAGTGGCTCGCGGCCGAGACCTCTGCCCGCGTGATCGCGCTGGGGGAGAACACGGGCTTCGCCGTGGCGGTGAACCGCGGGATCTCGGCGACCGACGCCGATGCCGTCGCGCTCGTCAACACCGACGTGGAACTGGCGGAGGACTGGCTGGAGCGGGCGGTCGCGCGGCTCGGGCCCAGCGTCGGATCGGTCGCGACGAAGATGGTGCTGATGCGCGATCCGGGTGTGGTCGACGACGCCGGCGACGTGCTCCGCCGCGACGGCGTCGCCGAGCAGCGCGGGCACGGCAAGCGCGACTCGGCGCGCTTCGACGTCGCCGGCGAGGTGTGGGGCGCGAGCGCGGGCGCTGCCGTGTACCGGCGCGCGGCGGTGCTCGGCGTCGGCGGGTTCGACGAGCGGTACTTCGCCTACCTCGAGGACGTCGACCTCGCGCTGCGGCTGCGGCTCGCCGGCTGGCGGTGCTGGTACGAGCCGGTGGTCGCCCGTCATGCCCGGCACGGGTCCGACGGCGTGGAGAGCGCGCCGATCGACGCGCTCGTCGCGCGCAACACGCTGCTGCTGGTGGCTAAGGCCTTTCCGTTGCGGTGGCTGCCGCTCGTTCTCTACCGGCAGGTCTCGTGGCTTCGCGCTGCGGCGCGCGAGGGAAGGCTGCGCGAGCATCTCGGCGCGGTCGTCGCCGCAGCCCCGCTCCTGCCGAGCGCGCTGAGGGCCCGACAACAGCTTCGGCGAGAGAGTGTCGTCCCGGTCTCGGTGGCGATCCCGCCACGGCCGTGGAGAGGCAGGCGCGCGGGGGGACACCGCGAAGCGCCCGAATGACCATGTCGTCGCTGATGCTGTTGTCCGTCCTGGCATGAGAAACCTGATCCTCTTCGTGCTCGCCGCGGCGCTGTCCGCCTCGACGATCTGGTGGGGCATCGGTCCGCACGACGAGGGGCTGATGCTCCAGGCCGCGAACCGGATCGCGTCGGGCGAGCTGCCCTACCGCGACTTCTGGTGGAACTACGGCCCCGGGCAGCCGCTCGTGCTCGCCGTGTCCGACCTGCTCTGGGAGCGCTCGCTCGTCCCGTGGCGGGCGCTGCGGGTGCTGCTCGACGCCACGGTCGCGCTGCTGGCGTTCCGCCTCGCGGAGCGCGAGGTCGCGGGCGCGGTGGCTGCCGACGCCGGCCCGTCTGGGCGTGTCGCGGAGGTGCTGCCGCTGCTCGCGTGGCTGGCCGTCGCGGGAGCGATGGCGTTCCCGACCGGCCCGCACCCGAACCCGGCCGCGCTCGCGCTCGGCCTCGGCGCGATCCTGCTCGCGCCGCGCCACGCCAAGACCGCGGGGGCCCTCGCCGGGCTCGCCGCGGTGTTCCGTCCGGAGATCGGTGCTGCGGCGGCGCTCGGCGCCGCGTATGTCGCGTGGCGACGCGCGCCCGCGGACGCCGCGCCCCCGCCTTCGCCGGCGTCCGGCCTCCTCGTCGCGGGCTCCGCGCTCGCGGTCGCCGTCCTCGGGTGGCTGCCGTTCCTCGTCGCCGCGCCCGGCGAGCTGCTCGACCAGACCGTCGGCTTCCTGGCGATCCAGGACCAGCAGCGGCTGCCGTTCCCGCTCGACGCGGGCGGGGTCGGGGCGGACCCGAACAAGCTGGTCGAGCGGTTCCTGCCGCTGATCCTCGTCGCCGGCGCC
>CADCVT010000019.1 GCA_902806215.1 uncultured Solirubrobacteraceae bacterium
CTCGTCGAGCGCTTCGTCGATACCGACTGGCCCTCGCACCCCAACTACTGGGCGATCGCGGCGGACTACGCGTCCGGGCGGCGCGTGGCGTTCGGCCGCGACGGGTCGCCGGCCGGGACCGTCGGCGACGCGGTCGCCGCCTCGTGCGCGATCCCCGGCTTCTACCACCCCGTCAAGATCGCCGGCCGGCGCTACGTGGACGGCGGCATCTGCTCGGTGTCGAACCTCGACCTGCTGTGCGACGAGGGCCTCGACCTCGTCGTGTGCCTGAACCCGATGTCGTCGCTGGCGAACATCACGCCGCGGTCGCCGGCCGAGCACTTCGCGGCGGTCATGCGCAAGCAGGCCGGCCGCCGCCTCGGGCGCGAGGCCCGGAAACTGCGCGAGCAGGGCACCGAGGTGTTGGTCCTCCAGCCCACCGCCGACGACCTCGCGATCATGGGCGTGAACTTCATGGCGAAGGACCGCCGCGAGCAGGTCATGGAGCGAGCGGTCCGCACCACCGCCCGCCAGCTCCGCCGCCGCCGGGGCCGCGAGGGAGTCGTCCTCCCGAGAAAGACGAGGCCGCGCAAGCGCCGCCCGGCCGCGTCCGCCGCGAGCCGCCGCGCGGCCTGAGGCTAAACTCCGCCCCCGCTCCAGGGGGAATGAGTTAATGGCTATGCGCGCGGTCTCCAAAACCGTGAATCCGGGTTCGAATCCCGGTTCCCCCGCTCCGCCGCGCCCCTCGGGGTGGGGCGAGCTGAGTCTCCGCTCGACCTAGTCTCGGTCGGGCATGGCCGACCGATTCATCTGGACCGCAAGCGCGGATCGCGCTGGCCTCGTCGAGGACGGCTATCGGGTCGTCGAGTTCTCGCGGCTCGTCGCCGACGCGGCCGCTCGGGCGCGGCGCGCTGCGGGACCCCGGACGAGCCTCGAGAGCCTCGCCGCGCCGTGGCTGCGGACGTTCGACGGGCGTCAGCCGCTGGCGGTCGTCGGAGTGCGGCTCGACGACCTTCAGAGCCTCGCGGTGCTCCACGGCGACGTGCTCGAACCGGCGTGGCGGTCCGGGACGCCGCTGCTGGTCGAGAGCGAGCACCGGCTCAGCACGCTGGATCCGGCGAGGTTCGTCGACGGCGGGTTCGAGTACCCCTACACGCTCGAGCGCGCGTTCGGAGTCGCGATGCGGCTGCACCGCGGCGACGACGAGCCGAGGACCGAGCAGCGCGTCCCGGCCGCGGCGGTCGCGCTCGACCCTGAGCAGCGCCGGGTGGTCGATGCGCACGACGGCGTGGTGCAGGTCATCGCGCCGGCGGGCAGCGGCAAGACGACCGTGCTGATCGAGCGCGTCCGCGAGATGCTCAACCGCGGCGTGCCCGCCGACCGGATCCTGTGCACGACGTTCAACACCGACGCGCGGCGCGAGCTTCAGGAGCGGCTCGCCGTAGCCGGGCTCGGCGATGTGCAGGCGCGCACGTTCCACAGCCTCGGCCTCTGGATGCTGCGCGAGGAGGGGCTCGCGCGGCCGGACACCCGGCCGCTGTCGCTCTCGCTCGCGCAGTACAAGCGCCTGTGCGCGATCGCCTCGCGCGACGACGGCGTCTGGATCGAGGCCGCCGACGCCCGCGCCCGGATCGGCGAGATCAAGCTCGGGATGCTGTGCACGCCGGCCGAGTTCCGCCGGCGCCGCGGCGAGATCCCCGACGGCGACACGATCGGGCGGATCTACGAGCTCTACGAGCAGCACCTCGCCGAGCAGGGCCGCAACGACTTCGACGACCACGTCTTCCTCGCCGTCCGCGCATTGCGCGAGGACGACGACCTGCGCCGGCGCTGGCAGCGCCGCTTCTCCCAGGTGCTCGTGGACGAGTACCAGGACATCGAGCCCGCGCAGGAGCTGCTCGTGCGGATCCTCGCCGCGCCGCAGGACGGGTTCTTCTGCGTCGGCGACGAGGACCAGACGCTTTACGGCTGGCGGCGCGCGAGCGTCCGGCGGATGATCGGGCTCGACCTGCAGTACCCCGGCCTCGAGCGCGTCTCGCTCGCCCACAACTACCGCTGCCCGCCGCAGGTCGTCGAGGCGTCGCGGCGGCTGGTCGAGCACAACGCGATCCGGTTCCCGAAGGCGATCCGCCCGGCGCCGGGACGCGACGCCGCGCCGACCGCGATCCGCCTGCGCGAGGCGGCGGGACAGCCCGAGGCCGCCGAGGCGGTCGTGCAGGCGCTCGTCGGCCGCGCACGCGGTGAGATCGTCGTGCTCGCCCGCACGACGAACCTCCTGCGCACCGTCGCGCTCTCGTGCGTCGATGTCGGCGTGCGGATCAGCGCGCCCGAGGCGGTGTTCGAGCCGCGTGGCGCCAGGCGTGCGCTCGAGGCGTACCTGCGCCTGTGCACCGATCCCGCCGACGCCGACCCGGAGGACGTCGCGACCGTCTGCCGCGCCCCGAACCGCGGGCTCCCGTTCGAGGCCGAGGCCGGCGTGGCCGCGGACCTGCGCGACGGCCGCTCCTTCGCCGAGAGCTTCGCCGGGCTCGACGCCGACGCGCGGCGGCGCCGCAAGCTCGACGACGCCGGCGCGCTGCTCGACCGGCTCACGCGCATGACCGACGCGACCCGGTTCGTCCGCCAGGTCCGCACGGTCGGTGGCCTCGACGAGCACTTCAGCGAGCACGAGGAGGCGTTCGGGGACACCGAGCAGGTCGAGCTCGAGATCCTCGAGCAGGCCCAGCGCGAGGCGGCCGGCCTCACCACGGCCGAGTACAGCGCGCTGCTCGGCCGGCGCCGCGACGCGCTGCGGGCGATCCGCGACGACGACCACGGGATCGAGCTGACGACGATCCATCGCGCGAAGGGCCGCCAGTGGCCGCACGTCGAGCTGTTCGGCTGCGAGGAGAACCAGCTGCCGCACCGCCATGCGTTCGACGCGACCGAGGCCCAGGAGGCGGCGGGGGAGGGGGTCGAGGCCGAGCGCAGGCTGGCCTACGTCGCCTTCACCCGCGCGCAGGAGCGGCTCGTCGTCAGCACGTCGGTGAGCGCGGCGAGCCGGTTCCTCACCGAGGCCGGGCTCGAGCCGAGCCGGCCCTACCAGCCGCCCGCCGCGCCGGCGCACCCCCGAGCGTCGACTTCCCGACCGCATGGGTCGGAAGCTCGACGCTCGGGCGAGGCGCCGCGCGCGAACCGCCCTTCGCGTCCGGCGCCCCGCCTGCCTCCGAAGGCCGCGGCGAAGCCGCGCGACACGAGCCCGCTGGCGCGCGCACGGCGTACCGGGCTCGTCCACGTCCTGCGCGCTGCTGAGGACCCGACCACCGCCCTGCAGATCGCCGCCGACGCCGTCGAGCAGAAGCTCGTCGGCGCCCCGACCGCCTCGCAGCGCATGACGCTCGCCGACCTGCTCGACGCGCTCGACGCGCTCGAGCCCGAACGCCGAGAGGCGATCGTCGAGGCCGGCGGGATCCGCAACCCGCAGGTCCTGGTGAGCCGCCTGGACGCGGGTGGCCGCAAGAGCCTCGCGCGCGCCCTACGCGCGGCCGGGTGATCGTCCGAATCCCATCCGCCTGATCGGTGGCGGCGACGGAACTGGCTGCAGGGCACCCCGCAGCCGGGCACCTGCGACCCGCTGGGTCGCAGCTAGGCCGTCGCCTTCTCGCCCTTCTTGGCCGCCGCCAGGGACTCCTGGAGGGCGGCCATGAGGTCGGGTACCGCGGCGGGCATCTCCGGCTCGGCCGGGGCCTTGATCGTCTGGCCCTTCTGCTTCTTCTTGACGATCGCCAGCAGCCGTTCGCGGTGCCGGTCCTCGTGGGACTTCGGATCCCAGTCCGTCGACAGCTCCTCGATCAGCGCGACCGCTGACTTCAGCTCGTCCTTGTCGGGCTTGTGGTCCTTCTTGCGCTTGTCCGGGAGCGGCAGGTCCTTGACGTCGCGGACCTCGTCGGCGAACAGCATCGTCGAGAGCTGCAGCAGCCCCTCGCGCACGCGCAGCGCGACGAGGTACTCCTTCGTGCGCAGCACGAACCGCCCGAGCGCCACGCGCCCGCCGCACTCCTCCATCGCCTTGACGAGCAGCGTGTAGGCGCGCAGCGGCCCCTCGCCCTCGCCGACCGGGACGAGGAAGTACGGGTGGTCGAAGTAGATCGGGTCGATGTCCGCCAGCGGGACGAACTCGTCGATGTCGATCGTCCGCGTCTTCTCGGGCTGCGCGGCCTGGAGCTCCTCGTCGGTGAGCATCACGTACCCCTCGCCGTTCTCGCGTGGGTAGCCGTGCGCGAGCTCCTCGTACGGGATCTCGACCTCCTCCTCCTTGCACACGCGCTGCACCCGCAGGCGCGCGCCGCTCTCGGAGTCGAGCTGGTTGAAGCGCACGTCCATGTCCTTGACGGCGCTGAACACGGCGACCGGCACGTTGACGAGGCCGAACGACAGCGAGCCTCTCCACATCGAACGGGGCATGGCTACTTCTTCATCGCTTTCAGTGACGCCTCGAGGGCCGCGACGAGATCGTCGGACGCCTCCTCCTCTTCCGGCTCGGGCAGGGAGATCTCCTTGCCCTGCTCCTTCTGCTCGACGATCTTCAGCACGCGGTTGCGGTACGTGTCCTTGAACTTGCCCGGCTTGAACTCGGACTCGAGCGAGTCGACCAGCGTCGACGCCATGTCGACCTCGCGCTTGGACGGCGCCTTCTTGGGCTCGTCGACGTCGAGGTCCTTGGCCGGCACGAGCTCGTCGTGGAAGCGCATGACCTGCATCCGCAGCACGCCGTCGACGGGGCGGACCGACACGAGCTGCTCGCGCGAGCGCAGCGACACGCGGCCGATGCCGACGCGGTCGGCCTGCTCGAGCGCCTCGACGAGCAGCGCGTACGCCTTCTCGGCGCCCTTCTGCGGGGCGAGGTTGTACGGCTTGTCGTAGAAGACCGGGTCGATCTGATCGGGCGGGACGAACTCCGTCAGCTCGATCGCCTTGCGCCGCGCGTTGTCGGCGGCCTTGATCTCGTCGTTGGAGAGGACCACGTACTCGTCTGGGGCGATCTCGTACCCCTTGACGACGCGGTCGCGGGGGACCTCGTCGCCGTCCGGGCCGACGAGCCGGTGCGCGACCTCCGAGCCGTCCTTGACGTGCAGCTCGCGGAACGAGATCGACTTCGCGGCCTCGACGGCCCCGTAGACCTTGATCGGCACGTTCACCGCGCCGAAGGCGACTGCTCCGTTCCAGATCGAGCGTGGGGCGATTGGTCCTTCTCCGTGTCGTCGGGGTGGGCGACCACCCTCGACACTACCCAGCTTCGAGCTCGCCGTTCGCCAGCATGCGCTGGACGGCGAAGATGAAGCGGTCGAGCCGCTCGCGGTCGGCCGGCGGGAGCTCGACGAAGCGGACGGCGGTGCGCTCGATCGTGGACCGCACGATGCGGCCGGTGCAGCGCAGCGGGGGCTCGTGGTCGGGCAGGTCGAGCTCGAGCTCGACGATCTCGCCGGCCTCGCCGAACCCGCTGCCCTCCAGCGACAGGCCGTCGGTCGAGACGTCGATCATGCGGCCGGGGCCGTCGTCGACGCGGACCTCGAGCGGGATCCGCAGCCGTGAGGCCGTGCGCTGCTGGGGAAGGTGGACGCCGTCGCGGACGCTGAAGCGCAGGTCGCCCTCGTCGCTCCAGCGGGCGCTGCCCTTGAGCGCGACGAGGATCCCCTGATGGCCGAACACGATCGTCGCGCGGCCCTCGAACTCGCTGTGCGAGACACGCGGCGTGCTGACCGGCTGCAGCGCGGCGACGTCGCGGTTGATGGCGACCACGCGACAGCGCACCTGGGCGGTGCCCACGAGCAGCGTCACGTCCTGCCGTTCGCGGAGACGCCTCACGTCCTCGTCGTCGGCACGTCCTCCGTGTGCTTTAGAGACCCGGCGGGTGCCGGACGACGTAGCCGCTCGAGTGGATGCTGGCGTTGCTGAACCGCGAGCCGGTCTGGCCCCGCGCGACGGTGTCGAAGCGCACGCCGGCGACGACCATGTACATGTGGCCGGGGTTCGTGTAGATCGTGACCCACTTCCCCTTGCCGGGCTTGCCCCACTTCATGTAGCCGCCCGACGGCATCGACGCGTTGACCAGCCCTGCCGCGGCGAGCGCGTAGGAGACCGAGCCGCTGCAGTCGTAGCCGGTGTCCTGCCACTTGCCGTGGCCGCCGCCCCACTTGTACGGGCTGCGGGCGATGACGTTGCCGGCCTCGATGATCGCGCGCACCTCGGGCGGAGCCTCGAGCGGAGGCAGCGCGATGCCGTTCTTGAGGACGTCGGCCTTGACGAGCGCCGAGTCGCCCTTGCTCTTGCCGGCGCCCCCGATGTCCGGGAGGTCGTCGACCTTCGGCGGCTCCGGCGGGGGCTCCGGTTCGGTGGCGGCCTTCTCGGCGGCGGCCTTCTCGGCGGGCTTGGGCGTCTGGTCCTCGGCGTCGTCAGCCGCGGCGCTCGGCGCCGCGTCGACGCTGGGCCGCTCAGGCTCGTCGTCGCGCTCCTGCTTCTTGGGGATCTCGTCGCTCGGCGCCCAACGCCAGTCGTCGATCGAGGCACGGGCCGGCGGGACCCGCTCGGAGTCGTCGTCGGAGCAGCCACCGGCGAGCGCGGCGGCGCAGAGGACAAGCAGGAGGGGTGCCCGCATCGCCCTCAGCATGCCAGGGCCTTCTACTCTCCGACGCCGCCTCATGGATGTCTTCCAAGCCATCGTCCTCGGGATCGTGCAGGGCCTCACCGAGTTCCTGCCCATCTCCTCGTCCGCGCACCTGCGGATCGTTCCCGCGTTCGCCGGCTGGGAGGACCCGGGAGCCGCGTTCACCGCCGTCACGCAGCTCGGCACCGTCACCGCGGTGCTCCTGTACTTCCGGAGGGATCTGTGGGCCATCACGACGGGGTTCCTGGCGGGATTGC